>NZ_JABWMS020000003.1:0-207669 GCF_013369155.2 Escherichia sp. 94.0001
GTCGATGACGGCAGATTTACAGTCTGCTCCCTTTGGCCGCTCGGGAACCCCACCAGGGATAATTCAAATTTTGATGTAATGCTTGAGATGGTGGTGGGGGAAGGATTCGAACCTTCGAAGTCGATGACGGCAGATTTACAGTCTGCTCCCTTTGGCCGCTCGGGAACCCCACCACGGGGTAATGCTTTTTACTGGCCTGCTCCCTTGTGGGGAAGCGGGGCGCATCATATCAAATGACACGCCGCTGTAAAGGGTTACGTTGAGAAAAATGAACTGGTTGCGTAATTTTCATCCGTAACGGATTAAAGGCAACCAGTTCTATTTTGCTGGCGATTAAAGAATAATCGTCCGATTACCGTAAACAAAGACGCGCTGCGCCAGTACTTTGTAGAGTGCGCGACTTAAGACGTTTTTCTCGACGTCACGACCTGCGCGCATCATATCTTCAGCTGTGTAGGTATGATCGACATGAATAACGTCCTGCATGATGATTGGACCTTCGTCCAGATTGTCATTCACATAGTGAGCGGTTGCGCCAATAATCTTCACGCCACGTTCATAGGCCTGGTGATAAGGACGTGCGCCGATAAACGCTGGCAGGAATGAATGGTGAATATTGATGATCTTATTCGGGAAGCGTGCTACGAACTCTGGCGTTAATACCCGCATATACTTCGCCAGCACCACGTAGTCAGGCTGATAAGCATCAATGGCATCCGCCATCTTTTGATCGTGCTCGTTGCGACTTAATCCTTCATGACTTACCAGCTCAAACGGAATATCAAAACGCTCAACCAGAGAACGTAAAGTATCGTGGTTACCAATAACTGCCGCGATTTCGACATCCAGGCCGCCGTAATTGGCTTTCATCAACAAATCGCCAAGGCAATGCGCCTCTTTAGTGACCAGAATCACTATCCGGCGACGACCGGCGGGATTCAGTTCACGCACGGAGCCTTCTGGCAATGCGCTATCGAGATCCGCCAGCAGGGTGGAATCATTAAAAATTCCTTCCAGTTCCGTGCGCATAAAAAAACGCCCGGTACGGTGATCAACAAATTCATTGTTCTGCACGATATTTAACTCGTGCTTGTAGCAAATATTGGTAATACGTGCGATCAGACCTTTTTGGTCCGGACAAATAGTACGCAGAACTTTACGTTGGAGTGAATGCATTGCTGGAAAAACCTTGTTGAGAGTGTTTGCTAAACCGTACCGTCAACCATTATTGGCCGCAGCACTTTTTAAATTTTTTACCTGAACCACAAGGGCAGGGATCGTTGCGGCCAAACTGCGGACGTGTACCGTCAATATAGTACCATTGACCGTTTTCTTTCAAAAATCGCGAACGTTCAATTATTGCACCTGTTTTGCCACCTTCGGTAAATCGAGCAACAAAACTGACAAATCCGATATTGTCGCCGTCCTGCCAACAATGTTCAAATACGGTCAATCCCAACCATTCAGTATGCGCAAATCCGGCAATCAATTCGGCACGTAACGCCGCCGCTCCACAAGATGGATGCCAGGTCTTTATTAAATAATCTGCGTCTTGCATCACAAAAGCGCAGTAACGCGAACGCATGAGATGTTCTGGATCAGGTGCAACCTTTTCACCAGACACATAAGGGTGGCAACATAGGCTATACTCGACAGCACTACCACAGGGACAAAGCTGAGACACAAATAATCTCCCTGGAAACAATAACGGCGTATTAACCGCCTGAGTAGCACTATGTTAACCGAGCAGTAGCGATGTTGCTACGATTGCATTCCAGGGGAATCTTGCGGGAATAATGAGAAAGATAAAAATAGGGCTGGCGCTGGGATCTGGCGCGGCGAGAGGTTGGTCGCATATTGGCGTTATTAATGCGCTAAAAAAAGTGGGTATTGAAATTGATATCGTTGCAGGATGCTCAATTGGTTCGCTGGTGGGCGCGGCCTATGCATGCGATCGATTATCTGCGCTGGAAGATTGGGTAACCTCTTTCAGTTATTGGGATGTTTTACGCCTGATGGATCTCTCCTGGCAGCGCGGTGGGTTACTGCGCGGCGAGCGTGTCTTCAATCAATATCGCGAAATAATGCCGGAAACAGAGATCGAAAATTGTTCCCGTCGCTTCGCGGCTGTTGCCACCAATTTAAGTACTGGGCGCGAATTATGGTTTACTGAAGGCGATCTCCATCTTGCTATTCGTGCATCATGCAGTATTCCAGGACTAATGGCACCCGTTGCGCATAACGGCTACTGGCTGGTTGATGGGGCAGTAGTTAACCCAATTCCTATTTCGCTCACGCGTGCATTGGGTGCTGATATTGTGATAGCGGTCGACCTGCAGCACGATGCTCATTTGATGCAACAAGATCTGCTCTCCTTTAATGTCAGTGAAGAAAATAGCGAGAATGGTGATTCTCTGCCGTGGCATGCGCGTCTGAAAGAAAGGTTGGGCAGCATAACGACACGTCGGGCGGTGACAGCGCCAACGGCAACAGAGATTATGACCACTTCTATCCAGGTGCTGGAGAACCGCCTTAAAAGGAACCGCATGGCAGGTGATCCGCCCGATATTCTGATTCAACCTGTTTGCCCGCAAATATCTACGCTTGATTTCCATCGCGCGCACGCTGCCATTGCAGCTGGGCAGCTGGCAGTGGAAAAGAAAATGGACGAACTTTTGCCGTTGGTACGCACCAACATTTGACCAGAATTTTTATCTACACTTAAGTTAATTCTGACAGGCGCAGGTGGCAATAGCATGCCACTATTGAGTAAAGCCAGTCAGGGGAGAGAACATGACGCAGCCATTGGTCGGAAAACAGATTCTCATTGTTGAAGATGAGCAGGTATTTCGCTCGCTTCTGGATTCGTGGTTTTCCTCATTGGGAGCGACAACGGTACTGGCGGCTGATGGGGTGGATGCCCTTGAGTTGCTGGGAGGTTTCACTCCAGACCTGATGATATGTGATATCGCGATGCCACGAATGAACGGGCTTAAACTGCTGGAACATATACGCAACAGAGGTGACCAGACACCGGTTCTGGTGATATCTGCCACTGAAAATATGGCAGATATTGCCAAAGCGTTACGTCTGGGCGTTGAAGATGTTTTGCTGAAACCAGTTAAAGATCTGAATCGCTTGCGCGAGATGGTTTTTGCCTGTCTCTATCCCAGCATGTTTAATTCCCGCGTTGAGGAAGAGGAGAGGCTTTTTCGAGACTGGGATGCAATGGTTGATAACCCTGCCGCAGCGGCGAAATTATTACAGGAATTGCAACCGCCGGTTCAGCAGGTGATTTCCCATTGCCGGGTTAATTATCGTCAATTGGTTGCCGCGGACAAACCCGGCCTGGTGCTTGATATTGCCGCACTTTCGGAAAACGATCTGGCATTTTATTGCCTTGATGTCACCAGAGCTGGACATAATGGCGTACTTGCTGCCTTGTTATTACGCGCATTGTTTAACGGATTATTACAGGAACAGCTTGCACATCAAAATCAACGGTTGCCAGAGTTGGGCGCGTTATTGAAGCAGGTAAACCATTTACTCCGTCAGGCCAATCTGCCGGGGCAGTTTCCGCTATTAGTTGGCTATTATCATCGCGAACTGAAAAATCTCATTCTGGTTTCTGCGGGTCTGAATGCGACGTTAAATACTGGCGAACACCAGGTGCAAATCAGTAATGGTGTTCCGTTAGGCACTTTAGGTAACGCTTATTTGAATCAATTGAGCCAGCGATGCGATGCCTGGCAATGCCAAATATGGGGAACCGGTGGTCGGCTTCGCTTGATGTTGTCTGCAGAATGAGCAAACGATAACGCGGGCTAAATTTGCATTACCTGCTAATGTCGGCTGGTGGTACTATCGTCGCCATTCGTATAAGTAATTGTCTTAATTATGCTAACTCGCCTCCTTTTCAGAACTTAGCCCCTTCGGGGTGCTGATATACTGGGATGCGATACAGAAATATGAACACGTTCAAAACACGAACAGTCCAGGAGAATTTAAATGGCTGCCATTAATACGAAAGTCAAAAAAGCCGTTATCCCCGTTGCGGGATTAGGAACCAGGATGTTGCCGGCGACGAAAGCCATCCCGAAAGAGATGCTGCCACTTGTCGATAAGCCATTAATTCAATACGTCGTGAATGAATGTATTGCGGCTGGCATTACTGAAATTGTGCTGGTTACTCACTCATCTAAAAACTCTATTGAAAACCACTTTGATACCAGTTTTGAACTGGAAGCAATGCTGGAAAAACGTGTAAAACGTCAACTTCTTGATGAAGTGCAGTCTATTTGTCCGCCGCACGTGACTATTATGCAAGTTCGTCAGGGGCTGGCGAAAGGCCTGGGACACGCGGTATTGTGTGCTCACCCGGTAGTGGGTGATGAACCTGTGGCTGTTATTTTGCCTGACGTTATTCTGGATGAATATGAATCCGATTTGTCACAGGATAACCTGGCAGAGATGATCCGCCGCTTTGATGAAACGGGTCATAGCCAGATCATGGTTGAACCGGTTGCTGATGTGACCGCATATGGCGTTGTGGATTGCAAAGGCGTTGAATTAGCGCCGGGTGAAAGCGTACCGATGGTTGGCGTGGTTGAAAAACCAAAAGCGGATGTTGCGCCGTCTAATCTCGCTATTGTGGGTCGTTACGTTCTTAGCGCGGATATTTGGCCGTTGCTGGCAAAAACCCCTCCGGGTGCTGGTGATGAAATTCAGCTCACCGACGCAATTGATATGCTGATCGAAAAAGAAACGGTGGAAGCCTATCATATGAAAGGGAAGAGCCATGACTGCGGTAATAAATTAGGTTACATGCAGGCCTTCGTTGAATACGGTATTCGTCATAACACCCTTGGCACGGAATTTAAAGCCTGGCTTGAAGAAGAGATGGGCATTAAGAAGTAACTTCCGTATCGGTGTTATCCACGAAACGGCGTTGAGCAATCGACGCCGTTTTTTTATAGCTTATTCTTATTAAATTGTCTTAAACCGGACAATAAAAAATCCCGCCAATGGCGGGATTTTAAGCAAGTGTCATCTACAAAAGATTATTGCTTGATCAGGAAATCGTCGAGGGATTTACCTTGCTCATCCATTGCTTTTTTGATTACAGCTGGAGTACGACCCTGGCCAGTCCAGGTTTTAGTTTCGCCGTTTTCGTCAACGTAGCTGTATTTTGCCGGACGCTGAGCGCGTTTAGCTTTGGTGCCAGATTTAACGGCAGCAAGGCTATTCAGCAGTTCGTTCGGGTCAATACCGTCAGCGATCAGCATTTCGCGATATTGTTGCAGTTTACGAGTGCGCTCTTCAACTTCAGCAGCAGCCGCGCTTTCTTCTTCGCGACGTTCGTTAACAACAACTTCTAATTTTTCCAGCATTTCTTCCAGCGTTTCAAGTGTACATTCTCTTGCCTGCGCACGAAGAGTACGGATGTTGTTCAGAATTTTAAGTGCTTCGCTCATTGTAGTAATCTCAAACTTATATTGGGGTGGTTTGTTGAGGTAATAATAGAGCCTTAAATTCAGTTGTGCAATAGCCAGGAATGTAAGGAATTCAAAATTGTTCTTTATTTTGTGCCGCCAATAAATATCTTTTCATAAAATTAGCCAGAAAAGACGCGGCATATAGCCCTATTTGCGCCGATGATTTCGCAGCACATGAGGTTAAAACTTCCTGATTCATGTCACATTTTATGGGGAGATTATCGTAGGCTGACGACCTTTCAGTCTTCTGTATTAGTCGTGTTTACGAGAATTCCCTATTAAGCGAATGATGAAAAGTAGAACAGTCGCAATAAGAGCAGGGACTTAGTATTGCACTATCTCCAGGAGGTCAACAGAGGGCTATTACTTGCGCAACAGGTTAAAGATTGTGAATAGTTACCAGCAGTCATTTACCCGCTTATAACAAGCGAGGCAGTTGTAATGATAGCTCAGAAGGATTATGCAAGGCTTCGTAAGGGAGAACGCATATACCACTTCTATGCATACTGTTGAGCTGAAAAACTGACGAATTATGATAAACTCCAGCCAACTTTAATTCATATCATTGAGGGCCTGTGGCTGATGGCACAGCTATATTTCTACTATTCCGCAATGAATGCGGGTAAGTCTACAGCATTGTTGCAATCTTCATACAATTACCAGGAACGCGGCATGCGCACTGTCGTATATACGGCAGAAATTGATGATCGCTTTGGTGCCGGGAAAGTCAGCTCGCGTATAGGTTTGTCATCGCCTGCAAAATTATTTAACCAAAATTCATCATTATTTGATGAGATTCGTGCGGAACATGAACAGCAGGCAATTCATTGCGTACTGGTTGATGAATGCCAGTTTTTAACCAGACAACAAGTATATGAATTATCGGAGGTTGTAGATCAACTCGATATACCCGTACTTTGTTATGGTTTACGTACCGATTTTCGAGGTGAATTATTTATTGGCAGCCAATACTTACTGGCATGGTCCGACAAACTGGTTGAATTAAAAACCATCTGTTTTTGTGGCCGTAAAGCAAGCATGGTGCTGCGTCTTGATCAAGCAGGCAGACCTTATAACGAAGGTGAGCAGGTGGTTATTGGTGGTAATGAACGCTACGTTTCTGTATGCCGCAAACACTATAAAGAGGCGTTAGAAGTCGGCTCATTAACGGCTATTCAGGAAAGGCATCGCCACGATTAATAAGAATTTCTTTACTGACAGGGTGAGCAGGGCGCTTTTATCCTGTCAGTTCATTTTACGCACTTCATCCGGTGTATATACCCTTCTCGACAGTTCTTTAACGCCACTATACCCCTCACAGATCGCTTTTACAGTGACGTTGACTTGTGACCTGTAAAGTACAATATCGCTGTGTGTAGGCGTTATACATCGCCGTAAATATGATGAAGGCAAATGCTGTCGGTTTATGGGAAAGTTGCTTTGGGTAAAACAAAAAAACGGCCCCAGAAGGGACCGTTTATGTTGCCAGACAGCGCTACTTATTAAGCGGATTTCTTCGCTTTTTTCTCAGCTTTAGCCGGAGCGGCTTCTTTTTTCGCTGCAGTTTCACCTTCTACATAATCACGACCGTAGTAGGTATCCAGCAGAATCTGTTTCAGCTCGGAGATCAGTGGGTAACGCGGGTTAGCGCCGGTGCACTGGTCATCGAATGCATCTTCAGACAGTTTATCCACATTCGCCAGGAAGTCTGCTTCCTGAACGCCAGCTTCACGGATAGATTTCGGAATACCCAGTTCAGCTTTCAGCGTTTCCAGCCATGCCAGCAGTTTCTCGATCTTAGCAGCAGTACGGTCGCCCGGTGCGCTCAGACCCAGGTGGTCAGCAATTTCAGCATAACGACGGCGAGCCTGCGGACGGTCATACTGGCTGAATGCAGTCTGCTTGGTCGGGTTGTCATTCGCGTTGTAGCGAATAACGTTACAAATCAGCAGGGCGTTTGCCAGACCGTGCGGAATATGGAACTGGGAACCCAGTTTGTGCGCCATTGAGTGACATACACCCAGGAAGGCGTTCGCAAACGCGATACCCGCGATAGTTGCTGCACTGTGAACACGTTCACGCGCTACCGGATTTTTAGATCCTTCGTGGTAGGACGCTGGCAGATATTCTTTCAGCAGTTTCAGTGCCTGCAGTGCCTGACCATCAGAGAACTCAGATGCCAGTACAGAAACATAAGCTTCCATGGCGTGAGTTACTGCGTCCAGACCACCGAAAGCACACAGGGACTTCGGCATGTCCATAACCAGGTTGGCATCGACAATCGCCATATCCGGGGTCAGCGCATAGTCTGCCAGCGGATATTTCTGACCAGTAGCGTCGTCAGTTACAACCGCAAACGGAGTGACTTCAGAACCTGTACCAGAAGTGGTGGTGACAGCGATCATTTTCGCTTTCACGCCCATTTTCGGGAACTTGTAGATACGTTTACGGATATCCATAAAGCGCAGCGCCAGTTCTTCGAAGTGAGTTTCCGGATGTTCGTACATGACCCACATGATCTTCGCGGCGTCCATCGGGGAACCACCACCCAGCGCGATAATCACGTCTGGTTTGAAGGAGTTTGCCAGTTCTGCACCTTTACGAACGATGCTCAGGGTCGGGTCAGCTTCTACTTCGAAGAAGACTTCAGTTTCAACGCCTGCTGCTTTCAGTACGGAAGTGATCTGATCAGCATAACCATTGTTGAACAGGAAGCGGTCAGTCACGATGAGCGCACGTTTGTGGCCATCAGTAATCACTTCATCCAGCGCGATTGGCAGAGAGCCACGGCGGAAGTAGATAGATTTCGGAAGTTTGTGCCACAACATGTTTTCAGCTCGCTTAGCAACGGTTTTCTTGTTGATCAGGTGTTTCGGACCAACGTTTTCAGAGATGGAGTTACCACCCCAGGAACCACAACCCAGAGTCAGGGAAGGTGCGAGTTTGAAGTTATACAGGTCACCGATACCACCCTGAGACGCCGGGGTGTTGATCAGAATACGGGCCGTTTTCATTTTCTGACCGAAGTAGGCAACGCGAGCCGGTTGGTTATCCTGGTCAGTGTACAGGCAAGAGGTATGACCGATGCCGCCCATAGCAACCAGTTTCTCTGCTTTTTCTACCGCGTCTTCGAAATCTTTAGCACGGTACATTGCCAGAGTCGGGGACAGTTTTTCATGTGCGAACGGTTCGCTTTCATCAACAACGGTCACTTCACCGATCAGAATCTTGGTATTTTCTGGTACAGAGAAGCCTGCCAGTTCAGCAATTTTATAGGCTGGCTGACCAACGATAGCTGCGTTCAGTGCGCCGTTTTTCAGGATAACGTCCTGAACTGCTTTCAGCTCTTTGCCCTGCAGTATGTAACCGCCGTGGGTAGCGAAACGCTCACGTACCGCGTCATAAACAGAGTCAACTACAACAACAGATTGTTCAGAAGCACAGATTACGCCGTTGTCGAAGGTTTTAGACATCAGTACAGATGCAACTGCACGTTTGATATCAGCAGTTTCATCGATAACGACTGGAGTGTTACCCGCGCCTACGCCGATAGCTGGTTTACCGGAGCTGTATGCGGCTTTAACCATACCCGGACCACCGGTCGCGAGGATCAGGTTGATGTCTGGGTGGTGCATCAGCGCGTTAGACAGTTCAACAGAAGGTTGATCGATCCAGCCAATCAGGTCTTTCGGAGCACCGGCAGCGATAGCAGCCTGCAGAACGATATCAGCTGCTTTGTTGGTCGCATCTTTTGCACGCGGGTGCGGGGAGAAGATAATGGCGTTACGGGTCTTCAGGCTGATCAGCGATTTGAAGATAGCCGTTGAAGTCGGGTTAGTAGTCGGAACGATACCGCAAATAATACCGATTGGTTCAGCGATAGTGATGGTACCAAAAGTGTCGTCTTCAGACAGAACACCACAGGTTTTTTCATCTTTATAGGCGTTGTAGATATATTCAGAAGCAAAGTGGTTTTTGATTACTTTATCTTCGACGATACCCATGCCGGATTCGGCAACGGCCATTTTCGCGAGTGGGATTCGAGCATCTGCAGCTGCCAGGGCGGCGGCGCGGAAGATTTTGTCTACTTGCTCTTGAGTGAAACTGGCATATTCACGCTGGGCTTTTTTTACACGCTCTACGAGTGCGTTAAGTTCAGCGACATTAGTAACAGCCATAATGCTCTCCTGATAATGTTAAACTTTTTTAGTAAATCATCTGCTCGAATACGAGAGTATAGTCAGTGCGGTGATGATTTGCTTAACCGATGAAAATCAAAAGCTTACTCGCGCTCACACTCACTGTGATTTACTAAAAGAGTTTAAACATTAGAGTTATTATCTCTAATGCGTCACTTCCAGGTGGCGTAAGCAAGATTACTCACTTCTGGGTACTGATTACGTGATCCAAATCAAATTTTTGCAAAGCTGACACCTTTCAGCATCGCTTTTCGCCATTATAGCTAACAGTTAATAAATTGTAGTATGATTTGTTGGCTACATTATCATGTTTTGCACAACTAGATAACAATAACGAATGATAGCAATTTTAAGTAGTTAGGAGGTGAAAAATGCTGTCAAAAGGCGTATTGTCAGCGCGTCTTTTTAACCTTATTTATGGCTAACATTATCCGGCTTTTGCTTCGGAGCTAACCGTGATTCAGACCCTTTTTGATTTTCCCGTTTACTTCAAATTTTTCATCGGGTTATTTGCGCTGGTCAACCCGGTAGGGATTATTCCCGTCTTTATCAGCATGACCAGTTATCAGACAGCGGCAGCGCGAAACAAAACGAACCTTACAGCCAACCTGTCTGTGGCCATTATCTTGTGGATCTCGCTTTTTCTCGGCGACACGATTCTGCAACTTTTTGGTATATCAATTGATTCATTCCGTATCGCCGGTGGCATCCTGGTGGTGACAATAGCGATGTCGATGATCAGCGGCAAGCTTGGCGAGGATAAACAGAACAAGCAAGAAAAATCAGAAACCGCGGTACGTGAAAGCATTGGTGTGGTGCCGTTGGCGTTGCCGTTGATGGCGGGGCCAGGGGCGATCAGTTCTACCATCGTCTGGGGTACGCGTTATCACAGCATTAGCTATCTGTTTGGTTTCTTTGTGGCTATTGCTTTGTTCGCTTTATGTTGCTGGGGATTGTTCCGCATGGCACCGTGGCTGGTACGGGTTTTACGCCAGACCGGCATCAACGTGATTACGCGTATTATGGGGCTATTGCTGATGGCATTGGGGATTGAATTTATCGTTACTGGTATTAAGGGGATTTTCCCCGGCTTGCTTAATTAATTCCTTTCAAATGAAACGGAGCTGCCATGCTCCGTTTACTTCGTCATTATTTTTACTTTGTTCCCGCGCAGTTATCAAAAGCAAAAGGAATAGGTAAAAATATTCTTCTCAAATTACAGTTAGTTATAAGGATTTCCTTAACTGCTTCTCCTCACCATCATGTTATTTTCGCCACATCATAATCCTGGGCTTGCTGAAGAATAATTGAAATGATATTAGTAATTCCACTGCCTTTGGTAGAGGAAAGTGCTAAATAATAATCAATTGTTAAATTATTGTGTATTTCACGACTTAATCTATAGCCAGAAAAGATAGACATGCTTAACAGTTCTCTATTTGATTGAATCGAAAGATGTTTGTTAAAGCATGGACGCGCGCTGTAGATTCTGACACTGTCAATAAAAGAGAATTGCTTAACAATTTTGCAAAATGTATTGGCGAGTAAGAAGCGCATTTGGTACTTTCCGACCAACCGCCAGGCGATTTTTATTGGTAATGAGAATAATTAACAATTAAAGAGCGTCGCAAAAGAATCAATGTGTCTCGACAGGGGAGACACAGTACGAATCGACATAAGGTGATCGTCTGAATCACCAGAATAAATAAAGTCGGTGATAGCAATCCGTAACGATAAAGTAACCTGACAGCAGAAAGTCTCCGAGCCTGTGCAGGGTCCCAATCCGGGATTACACATGCTGGTTAATACCAGTAATTATAATGAGGGAGTCCAAAAAACAATGACCAACATCACCAAGAGAAGTTTAGTAGCAGCTGGCGTTCTGGCTGCGCTTATGGCAGGGAATGTCGCGCTGGCAGCTGATGTACCCGCAGGCGTCACACTGGCGGAAAAACAAACGCTGGTACGTAACAATGGTTCAGAAGTTCAGTCATTAGATCCGCATAAAATTGAAGGTGTTCCGGAGTCTAATATCAGCCGAGACCTGTTTGAAGGCTTACTGGTCAGCGATCTTGACGGTCATCCGGCACCTGGCGTCGCTGAATCCTGGGATAATAAAGACGCGAAAGTCTGGACCTTCCATTTGCGTAAAGATGCGAAATGGTCTGATGGCACGCCAGTCACAGCACAAGACTTTGTGTATAGCTGGCAACGTTCTGTTGATCCGAACACGGCTTCTCCGTATGCCAGTTATCTGCAATATGGGCATATCGCCGGTATTGATGAAATTCTTGAAGGGAAAAAACCGATTACCGATCTCGGCGTGAAAGCTATTGATGATCACACACTAGAAGTCACCTTAAGTGAACCCGTTCCGTACTTCTATAAATTACTTGTTCACCCATCAACTTCACCGGTGCCAAAAGCCGCTATCGAGAAATTCGGCGAAAAATGGACCCAGCCTGGTAATATCGTCACCAACGGTGCCTATACCTTAAAAGATTGGGTCGTAAACGAACGAATCATTCTTGAACGCAGCCCGACCTACTGGAACAACGCGAAAACCGTTATTAACCAGGTAACCTATTTGCCTATTGCTTCTGAAGTTACCGATGTCAATCGCTACCGTAGTGGTGAAATCGACATGACTTATAACAACATGCCGATCGAATTGTTCCAGAAGCTGAAAAAAGAGATCCCGGACGAAGTTCACGTTGATCCATACCTGTGCACTTATTATTACGAAATTAACAACCAGAAACCGCCATTTAACGATGTGCGTGTGCGTACCGCACTGAAACTGGGTATGGACCGCGATATCATTGTTAATAAAGTGAAAGCGCAGGGTGACATGCCCGCCTATGGTTACACTCCACCGTATACTGATGGCGCAAAATTGACTCAGCCGGAATGGTTTGGCTGGAGCCAGGAAAAACGTAACGAAGAAGCGAAAAAACTGCTGGCTGAAGCGGGTTATACCGCAGACAAACCGTTGACCATCAACCTGTTGTATAACACCTCCGATCTGCATAAAAAGCTGGCGATTGCTGCCTCTTCATTGTGGAAGAAAAACATTGGTGTAAACGTCAAACTGGTTAACCAGGAGTGGAAAACGTTCCTCGACACCCGTCACCAGGGCACTTTTGATGTGGCCCGTGCAGGCTGGTGTGCAGACTACAACGAACCAACTTCCTTCCTGAACACCATGCTGTCGAACAGCTCGATGAATACCGCGCATTATAAGAGCCCGGCCTTTGACAGCATTATGGCGGAAACGCTGAAAGCGACTGACGAGGCGCAGCGCACAGCTCTGTACACTAAAGCAGAACAACAGCTGGATAAGGATTCGGCCATTGTTCCTGTTTATTACTACGTGAATGCGCGTCTGGTGAAACCGTGGGTTGGTGGCTATACCGGCAAAGATCCGCTGGATAATACCTACACCCGGAATATGTACATTGTGAAGCACTAATGGCAATACGTGGGGCAGGAGTGTCCTGCTCCACGGTGTCTGATTTTTATCGCATTACAGAAGGCACAGGCCAGAAGGTAGGGCAATGTTAAAATTTATTCTACGTCGCTGTCTGGAAGCGATTCCGACGCTATTTATTCTTATTACTATTTCGTTCTTCATGATGCGCCTCGCGCCGGGAAGCCCTTTTACCGGCGAACGTACTTTACCGCCAGAAGTGATGGCCAATATCGAAGCGAAATATCATCTTAATGATCCGATCATGACACAGTATTTCAGCTACCTGAAACAACTGGCGCATGGCGATTTCGGTCCATCGTTTAAATATAAAGATTATTCGGTCAACGACCTGGTTGCATCCAGTTTTCCCGTTTCTGCCAAACTGGGAGCCGCAGCATTTTTCCTTGCGGTAATACTGGGTGTTAGTGCTGGCGTTATTGCCGCATTAAAACAAAACACCAAATGGGACTATACCGTCATGGGGCTGGCAATGACCGGGGTTGTTATCCCCAGTTTTGTGGTTGCGCCATTATTAGTCATGATATTTGCGATCATTTTGCATTGGCTGCCGGGCGGTGGCTGGAATGGTGGTGCGCTTAAATTCATGATACTGCCAATGGTGGCGTTGTCACTCGCCTATATCGCCAGTATTGCGCGTATTACCCGTGGCTCTATGATTGAAGTATTACACTCCAACTTTATTCGTACTGCCCGGGCGAAAGGGTTACCTATGCGGCGGATCATTTTACGCCACGCATTAAAACCTGCTCTGTTACCCGTGCTCTCCTATATGGGCCCTGCATTTGTCGGCATTATTACCGGTTCTATGGTCATCGAAACCATTTATGGTTTACCGGGGATTGGGCAATTGTTCGTTAATGGCGCATTGAATCGTGACTATTCCTTAGTGTTAAGTCTGACCATTCTGGTTGGCGCGTTAACCATTTTGTTTAATGCCATTGTCGATGTGCTATATGCGGTTATCGACCCGAAAATCCGTTACTGATACTGGAGCTCGCGATGATGTTAAGTAAGAAAAACAGCGAGACGCTGGAAAATTTCAGTGAAAAGCTGGAGGTCGAAGGGCGCAGCTTGTGGCAGGACGCACGTCGACGTTTTATGCATAACCGTGCGGCGGTTGCCAGTCTGATAGTGCTGGTGCTAATCGCGTTATTTGTAATCCTGGCACCGATGCTTTCGCAGTTTGCCTATGACGATACTGACTGGGCGATGATGTCCAGCGCCCCAGATATGGAGTCCGGTCACTACTTTGGTACTGACTCATCCGGTCGCGACCTGCTTGTGCGTGTTGCGATTGGCGGGCGTATCTCACTCATGGTCGGTGTTGCTGCGGCACTGGTGGCAGTGGTCGTGGGGACACTTTATGGTTCGCTTTCCGGTTATCTGGGCGGTAAAGTGGATTCGGTAATGATGCGTCTGCTGGAAATCCTCAACTCCTTCCCATTCATGTTCTTCGTCATTTTGCTGGTGACCTTTTTCGGTCAAAACATCCTGCTGATTTTCGTGGCGATTGGCATGGTTTCCTGGCTGGATATGGCTCGTATTGTGCGTGGGCAAACCCTGAGTCTGAAGCGTAAAGAGTTTATTGAGGCGGCACAAGTTGGCGGTGTATCGACGCCGGGCATTGTTATTCGCCACATTGTACCGAACGTACTCGGTGTGGTGGTGGTCTACGCATCGCTACTGGTGCCCAGCATGATCCTCTTTGAATCTTTCCTTAGCTTCCTGGGGTTGGGGACGCAAGAGCCGTTAAGCAGCTGGGGCGCATTGCTGAGTGATGGCGCGAACTCGATGGAAGTCTCTCCATGGTTACTGTTGTTCCCAGCGGGATTCCTCGTGGTGACGCTATTTTGTTTCAACTTTATCGGCGATGGCTTGCGTGATGCCCTCGACCCGAAAGATCGTTAAGGAGTGCAGCCATGAGCGTAATTGAAACTGCAACTGTGCCGCTCGCACAACAACAGGCTGACGCACTGCTGAACGTGAAAGATTTGCGTGTCACCTTTAGTACCCCGGACGGCGACGTCACGGCGGTCAATGATTTGAATTTTTCCCTACGTGCCGGAGAAACGCTGGGCATTGTAGGTGAGTCTGGTTCGGGTAAATCGCAAACTGCATTTGCGTTGATGGGCCTGCTGGCCGCCAACGGACGTATTGGCGGATCGGCAACCTTCAATGGGCGTGAAATCCTCAATTTGCCAGAGCGTGAACTCAATAAACTGCGTGCTGAACAAATCTCAATGATTTTTCAGGATCCGATGACTTCGTTGAATCCCTATATGCGCGTCGGTGAGCAGTTGATGGAAGTGCTGATGTTGCATAAGAACATGAGCAAATCTGAGGCGTTTGAAGAGTCGGTGCGGATGCTCGATGCGGTAAAAATGCCGGAAGCGCGTAAACGCATGAAGATGTTTCCGCATGAATTTTCTGGCGGCATGCGTCAAAGAGTCATGATTGCGATGGCATTGCTATGTCGACCTAAGCTGCTGATTGCTGATGAACCCACTACTGCGTTGGACGTCACCGTACAGGCGCAGATCATGACGCTATTGAATGAACTGAAGCGGGAATTTAATACCGCCATCATTATGATCACCCACGATCTTGGCGTGGTGGCAGGGATCTGCGACAAAGTGCTGGTCATGTACGCCGGGCGCACGATGGAATATGGCAACGCGCGCGATGTCTTTTATCAACCCGTTCATCCTTATTCTATCGGTTTACTCAACGCGGTGCCGCGTCTCGATGCGGAAGGTGAAACAATGTTGACCATCCCGGGTAATCCGCCAAACCTGTTGCGATTACCGAAAGGTTGCCCGTTCCAGCCACGTTGTCCGCATGCGATGGAAATTTGTAGTAGCGCACCGCCGCTGGAAGAGTTTACGCCTGGCCGTTTGCGTGCTTGCTTTAAACCGGTGGAGGAACTGTTATGAATGCTGTAACCGAAGGAAGAAAAGTCCTCCTCGAAATCGCCGATCTGAAAGTGCACTTTGAAATCAAAGATGGCAAACAGTGGTTCTGGCAACCGCCGAAAACGCTCAAAGCCGTAGATGGTGTAACTCTTCGCCTGTATGAAGGGGAAACATTAGGTGTGGTAGGGGAGTCGGGATGCGGTAAGTCCACCTTTGCTCGCGCCATCATTGGCCTGGTTAAAGCGACCGACGGTCATGTTGCCTGGTTAGGTAAAGAGTTGCTGGGCATGAAGCCCGATGAATGGCGTGCCGTTCGCAGTGATATTCAGATGATTTTCCAGGATCCATTGGCATCGCTTAACCCGCGTATGACCATCGGCGAGATCATCGCTGAACCACTGCGTACTTATCATCCGAAAATGTCACGCCAGGAAGTTCGCGAGCGCGTGAAGGCGATGATGCTGAAAGTCGGGTTATTGCCTAACCTGATTAACCGCTATCCGCATGAGTTCTCTGGTGGGCAGTGCCAGCGTATCGGGATTGCTCGTGCTCTTATTCTTGAACCGAAGCTGATTATCTGTGATGAGCCGGTGTCGGCGCTGGACGTGTCAATTCAGGCGCAGGTGGTCAACCTGCTCCAGCAGCTGCAACGCGAGATGGGATTGTCATTAATTTTTATCGCTCACGACCTGGCCGTGGTAAAACACATTTCCGATCGTGTGCTGGTGATGTATCTCGGCCATGCGGTAGAACTGGGGACCTATGATGAGGTCTACCACAATCCGCTACATCCTTACACCAGGGCATTGATGTCGGCAGTCCCCATACCTGATCCGGATCTGGAGAAGAACAAAACTATCCAGTTACTGGAAGGGGAATTACCGTCGCCGATCAACCCGCCTTCCGGTTGTGTTTTCCGTACCCGTTGCCCGATTGCCGGTCCAGAGTGTGCCAAAACACGTCCTGTGCTGGAGGGGAGTTTCAGACACGCCGTGTCTTGCCTGAAAGTCGATCCGCTTTAAACAAAATAAGGGCTGACAGTTGTCAGCCCTTTTTCACGCCGAAAGCGATTATTTATTCCCGCCAGATGATATGGCACAGTTTGTGATCTTTTTCGCGGCATAACAGAATGCGGGCGAAAACATCGTTGATTTCACCATCTTCACTGTCCGCCAGACCAATCACCACTTCGGCAAAAAAGTCCGGGTTCAAATCGAAATCAACATGTTCCTGCCAGTCTTCTGCCGGATCGAATAACTCCGCGCCGCCGCGCTCTTCAAACTGAAGATTGAACAGCAGAACATCAGCTGGATCGAGATTGTCGGCAGCCAGTTCGAGAAAAATATCGTAGGCCTGCTCAAGCGTTTCATCTTCAGTCAGGCGATTGTTTAGATCCATATCCATAGTCACTACCTGTTTAACCTCTGTTGGCGACGTTTTACAGCAACGGGCTGAAGAAGTAAAACAGTCGCTCGGCGACACGTTGCCATAATGGGCGTTTTAGCCATAAACGGGCATCGAGCAGACGAGAACGCGAAATATAATCGTCCTGAACGGCGGCGAGGTCAGCACCAAACCCTTTATCGTCGATTGCCAGGGTAATCTCGAAATTCAGCCACAGACTACGCATATCAAGGTTAACGGTACCAACCAGACTTAATTCGCCATCGACCAGCACGCTCTTGGTATGCAATAACCCGCCTTCAAACTGATAAATTTTAACCCCAGCAGCCAGCAGTTCCGTAAAGAACGCGCGACTGGCCCAGCCAACCAGCATTGAATCATTTTTTCGCGGAAGGATAATACTGACATCCACCCCGCGCTGCGCCGCCGTGCAAATCGCATGAAGTAAATCATCGCTGGGCACAAAGTAGGGCGTCGTCATGATCAAATATTCACGTGCCGAATAAGCCGCAGTCAGTAATGCCTGGTGAATGAGATCTTCCGGAAAGCCGGGGCCAGAGGCAATTGTGTGAATGGTGTGACCGCTGGCCTGCTCAAACGGCATAATATTGACATCTGGTGGTGGCGGCAGAATACGTTTCCCGGTTTCAATCTCCCAGTCGCAGGAATATATAATCCCCATCGCGGTGGCGATGGGACCTTCCATACGCGCCATCAGATCAATCCATTGCCCTACACCCGCATCCTGTTTGAAGTAGCGAGGGTCGACCATATTCATGCTGCCGGTGTACGCGATGTAATTATCGATCATGATCATCTTGCGATGTTGGCGCAGATCCATACGGCGTAAAAACACACGCATCAGATTGACCTTTAAGGCTTCGACCACTTCAATACCGGCATTACGCATTAGCTCGGGCCACGGGCTGCGGAAAAAAGCCACACTGCCGGCGGAGTCAAGCATCAATCGGCAATGAATGCCGCGTCGCGCAGCGGCCATTAATGATTCAGCCACCTGGTCCGCCATGCCGCCGGGCTGCCAGATATAAAACACCATCTCGATATTATGGCGAGCGAGCTGGATGTCGCGGATTAACGCCTGCATCACATCATCTGACTCGGTCATCAGTTGCAGCTGATTCCCTTTGACCCCAGCGATCCCCTGACGACGCTCACAAAGCTTGAATAGTGGCGCAGCGACACTGCTATTTTCTTCGGCGAAGATATGCTTACAGGCTTTAAGGTCGTTAAGCCATTTTGCGGTGGAAGGCCACATCGCTCTGGCGCGCTCAGCGCGGCGTTTGCCTAAATGGAGCTCGCCAACGGCAAGATAGGCAATAATTCCGACTAACGGCAGAATGTAAATAATCAACAGCCAGGCCATCGCGGAGGGAACTGCGCGTCGTTTCATTAGAATGCGTAAAGTTACGCCTGCAATGAGCAACCAGTATCCCAGAATGGCCAACCAACTCACCAACGTATAAACGGTTGTCATAGATTAGAAATCCTTTTGAAAGCGCATTGTTATGAGTTTACGCATATGGATTCATCTGGCAAATAAAAACGCGGGAAAAGCACTGGTCAGCGTCGGGGGCGGGGGTATAATGACCATTCTGTTATTGCATAGAGTAGTTAACATGAAGCGGAGTAGAACGGAAGTGGGGCGCTGGCGCATGCAGCGTCAGGCTAGCCGACGTAAATCGCGTTGGCTTGAGGGGCAGTCGCGCCGAAATATGCGTATCCACAGCATCAGGAAGTGCATTCTAAACAAACAGCGTAACTCGTTATTGTTTGCGATCTACAATATCTAAATGTTCTGGGCACCATTGCGGTGCCCAATAAGTTTGCCCTTTCGTCTTCAAACTCTATTTTTGCGCCGATTCTTTGCTGTCAGTTTTCGTTTCTTGTTCATCGTTATCGCTGAAAATGCCATGACCGGAGTTCAACAACATTGAAACGAGCATATCATTATTAATCTCTTCACCATTTAAAACTCGTGCCAGAATTTCGCTGCCAAACAGTTGCGGCGAGAGAATGATATCCGGATGTACCATCTTAATCTTATTCAGGTTTTTGCTATCACTGACGGCGAGAACTGTTTTGACATCACTGCTCATATCTTTTGCCGAGAGTACAACAAACGCGTTATCAGCATCGTTATCACTCAGCGCCAGAATGGCCCGGCATCGATCGATTCCTGCTTTCTTTAATACTGAACTGTCATTACTGTCACCGGGGATAACATCAGCGTTATCACCTAAGCGTTGCTCAAGTTGCTTGATATCATCTTCAGGCAAGTTGCTGATAACCGTTACATTTTGTCCGCGTTGATTCAGTTGCAGAATCGTATTGATGGCGAGAATCGAATGCCCGCAAACAATAAAATGATCTTTACGATGCATTGTATGATTGTTTCCTTTTACAAGTTTGTTGAATCCCCCGCGGATAAGCGGACCAAAAATTGAAGTCATGGAGGTGGCAAAAACGGTAATGCCGGAAATAATGACCGAAATAGTGAACAATCGTGCTGATTCAGAAACAGGGACAATATCGCCATAGCCGACAGTTGACATGGTTTCTATCGAAAAATAGAACGCGGTCATCAAACTTTCTATTCGCGGATTAAAACCTTCGCTTAAATAAAGCGCTCCGTAGGTGGAGTAAAACAGTAACGTCGTGAAACTAATAAATGCGAAAATTGTCCCGGCTGCGGCGCTACTGTGGGAGAAGTCTTTGCGCAGTATCAGCAAAAACACCAGCGTAAAAATGCAAAATCCAATACTAAATTTCAGCCAGGGATAAAAATGCAGGGTGTAAATTAGCGCTATCAGCAACAAAATGATACTGATTGCCCATGCGAGCTTTGCCCGGAACAGTAAGCCAATGGAGTTCAGGACAAGAAAGACGCCGAGCATAAAGAGTGGGGCATTTGCCAGCAAGGAGAGATCTAACTCTGAAAAGGCTTTGATATGGAAAATATCAAGCAAATTGACCGACATACCATAGATTGTTTTAAAAATAAGCAATCCATTTAAAAAGACGGCCAGCGCGAGAATGTCGTGCCGTAGGGTCACCCATAAATTTGTTGCTGTTTGTTTGAATGTAGTCCAGTGACTCACTGATACCTCTGTAACCACAATTTTGTTTAATTATCTCAACGTGCACATTTTCTGAACATACATGCAGCACGTGAATGTGTTAAACAATAGTAGATGACTTTATCTGAAGTAATCAAAGGTTTTGAGTGAGCAACTCTGCGTCAGGAAAGGGCATTTTTCCTGAATATGCTCACATCATATAAAGAAATACAGATAAAGTTATTATCTGCTTGTGGGGGTGAATGCACTGACCGACCTATAAGGAAAGGCCAAACTAGAACACGGTTGCTAAAACCGTGCCCTTAAATATTGAATCTCTATTCAGAACACTTTCTTAAATGGTTTCACTGAAACGTGTTCATAGACTCCTGCCGCTACGTACGGGTCAGCATCGGCCCAGGCCTGAGCTGCTTCCAGCGATTCAAATTCAGCAATAACAGTTGAGCCAGTAAATCCCGCAGCCCCTGGATCGTTACTGTCTACTGCTGGCATTGGACCGGCGGTCAACAATCGACCTTCATCATGCAGTAACTGTAAACGTGCTAAATGTGCCGGACGAACGGAAAGGCGTTTTTCGAGGCTATCAGCTTTGTCTTGAGCGTAAATAACATACAACACGGGCACAACTCCTTGTTCGGGAAAGTTGTAAAGTACGTTATTTGAAAGGGCGAAGATCTGCAACGGAAAGATGATGCCTTTGTTAAGACCATGCATAAAGTAAGGTCAATTACGCCAAAAATGACATTTTCACTGATCCTGATCGTCTTGCCTTATTGAATATGATTGCTATTTGCATTTAAAATCGAGGCCTGGTTTTTCTACTGAAATGATTATGACTTCAATGACCCTTGATTTACCTCGCCGCTTCCCCTGGCCGACGTTACTTTCGGTCTGCATTCATGGTGCTGTTGTGGCGGGTCTGCTCTATACCTCGGTACATCAGGTTATTGAACTACCTGCGCCTGCGCAGCCAATTTCTGTCACGATGGTTGCGCCTGCGGATCTCGAACCGCCACAAGCCGTTCAGCCGCCACCGGAGCCGGTGGTAGAGCCAGAACCGGAACCTGAGCCGATCCCTGAACCGCCAAAAGAAGCACCGGTGGTCATTGAAAAGCCTAAGCCGAAACCTAAGCCAAAACCGAAGCCGGTGAAAAAGGTACAGGAGCAGCCAAAACGCGATGTCAAACCCGTAGAATCGCGTCCGGCATCACCGTTTGAAAATACGGCACCCGCGCGCCCGACATCAAGTACGGCGACGGCTGCAACCAGCAAGCCGGTTACAAGTGTGGCTTCAGGACCACGCGCATTAAGTCGCAATCAGCCGCAGTATCCGGCACGAGCACAGGCATTGCGCATTGAAGGGCAGGTTAAAGTTAAATTTGATGTCACGTCGGATGGTCGCGTGGATAACGTGCAAATCCTCTCAGCCAAGCCTGCGAACATGTTTGAGCGTGAGGTGAAAAATGCGATGCGCAGATGGCGTTATGAGCCGGGTAAGCCAGGCAGTGGGATTGTGGTGAATATCCTGTTTAAAATTAACGGCACCACCGAAATACAGTAAGCAGAAAGTCAAAAGCCTCCGACCGGAGGCTTTTGACTATTACTCAACAGGTAAGGCGCGAGGTTTTCCTTCAGGATCAACCGCGACATACTTAAATAATGCTTCTGTCGCTTTATAGCGTTGCCCGATGGGTTCAGACGCGACTTTTTTCACCCACACTTCAATATTAATGCTGACCGATGTCGTCCCTTTCTGGACACAGCGTGCATAGCAGCACACCACATCGCCGACCGCAACCGGTCGTAAGAAAGTCATTCCTTCAACCCGCACGGTCACTACGCGACCGTGCGCAATTTCTTTCGCCAGAATAGCGCCGCCAATATCCATTTGTGACATTAACCAACCACCAAAGATGTCACCATTGGCATTGGTATCGGCGGGCATGGCTAAAGTACGTAAAACAAGATCGCCCTGAGGGACGTTATGTGTTGTAGACATGGTAAAACCGACTTAAAAGGAAAATCACAGGCGCGATGCTACTATGATTTTCCTGAGGAGAACAGAGGAGATACAGTGCCAGCCCCGAAGGACTGGCAGTCTGGTTAGGATTTATCTTCCTGCGGCATGTGGCGGTAGATATAGATACCGCTTAACAATGTGAAGATTAAGGTAAGAGCGGTCAGGCCAAACACTTTAAAGTTGACCCAAATATTTTGCGGCAGCCAGAATGCGATGTAGATGTTTGCCAGACCGCAAAGGATAAAGAAAACAGCCCAGGCCAGATTCAGCTTCGACCATACCGGTTGCGGCAGCGTGAGTTCTTTACCCAGCATCCGCTGAATTAGCGGCTTTTTCATCACCCATTGGCTGACTAACAGGGCACCTGCAAACAGGGCATAAATGACAGTAACCTTCCATTTAATAAACTCATCATTGTGGAAGAACAGCGTCAAGCCACCGAAGACGACCACCAGAATAAAAGTGATCAGGGCCATCTTCTCAACTTTACGAAAGCGAACCCAGCTATATATAAGCACAATCGCCGTGGCGACGATCAGCGCCGCAGTAGCCGCATAGATGTCATAAATCTTGTAAAACGCGAAAAAGACAACCAGCGGTAAAAAATCAAGAAACTGCTTCATTTTACGATTCCGTAATCAAATGCTTAAGGTTATTGGCGAATCAACATATACAGGCGGAACAGATAGATGAGCAGTACGGCTGAAATCATGTTGCTCAAAGTGTTCGCCAGTACGGCACCAATTTCCGGGGTTAATGCGGCAAAAGAAGAGGCAAAAAGCAGCAACAGTGTTTTTGCCAGCAACCAGCTCAGTACTGCGGGTGCCACCAGACGCATATTCGCCCATGTCAGCCGCATACTGCTACGCATCGAGGCAAAAATGCCCATTTTGTCCTGTACCAACATCACCGGTGCCAGAGCCAGTAAAATGGCCATGATAATTCCCGGAACGACCACCAGCATGATGCCAATCTGTACTAAAAGGGTAGTCAGAAAAATCAGAATAAATAACTTTGGCAATATCGGCGCACTGGCACCAATAGCTCGAAGCGCACTGACTCTCTGACCCGCAGACACCAGCTGGATAATTAATATTACGCCTCCGGCGAGAATGGCGTTACCGATTAATCCTGAAAAAGTGGACGCCGCTGAAGCCTGCAGCAAAATTTGTTGCTGTTCAGGTGACATATTCTGAACCAGGTCGAACAACCCACTACTGCCGCTAACGGGCACGCCGTCATTGAGCTGAGCAAGCTGTGCATCACTGGGTGAGAAAACATGCCCTAACACCACTGTGATAAACGCACATAGCAACGATACCAACAGAATGGTCATAAATTGATTACGGAAGAAATTTCCGGTGTCACGGTATACGGACTGCGCCGTGATAGACATGCACTCTCCTTGAGTTTTATGCAGGTGTTAATTAGCGGGCAATTGTACCCTGGTTAAGCCTCGGGTGGCAGCATCAGGTCTTGTATGGAAAAGCATATCTTTGTAAAGCGGAGGTAATTGCGGGTCTAAGCTATGGGCAAACCGCAGCAAGTGGCGAGCGAGTTAATGTTTGCGTAGTGAAATATATAGGAATTGATTTAAATCACATTAACCAGGATTCACAGTGCAACTTCTAAATTAATCCAGATCAATAAAGGGTGAATTATCATATATAATGTGATCTGTGTAGGATCATTTGTTACTCCAATGTGGGTATATTCGTCACGTTTTTATAACCATAACGACGGAGCGGATATGAAAAAGTTAACAGTGGCGGCTTTGGCAGTAACAACTCTTCTTTCTGGCAGTGCCTTTGCGCATGAAGCAGGCGAGTTTTTTATGCGTGCAGGTTCTGCAACTGTACGTCCAACAGAAGGTGCTGGTGGTACATTAGGAAGTCTGGGTGGATTTAGCGTAACCAATAACACTCAACTGGGCCTGACGTTTACTTATATGGCGACCGACAACATTGGTGTGGAATTACTGGCAGCTACGCCGTTCCGCCATAAAATCGGTACCCGGGCGACCGGTGATATTGCAACCGTTCATCATCTGCCGCCAACACTGATGGCGCAGTGGTATTTTGGTGATGCCAGCAGCAAATTCCGTCCTTACGTTGGTGCAGGTATTAACTACACCACCTTCTTTGATAATGGATTCAACGATCATGGCAAAGAGGCGGGGCTTTCCGATCTCAGTCTGAAAGACTCCTGGGGAGCTGCCGGGCAGGTGGGGGTTGATTATCTGATTAACCGTGACTGGTTGGTTAACATGTCAGTCTGGTACATGGATATTGATACCACTGCCAATTATAAACTGGGCGGTGCACAGCAACACGATAGCGTACGTCTTGATCCGTGGGTGTTTATGTTCTCAGCAGGATATCGTTTTTAATTCCGCACAAAAACGACCCCGTAATATACGGGGTCAATAAGGACATGGTATAAAGGGTATTATTTCTTCGCTTCTACGCCATCAGTTTCAGAGCGAATTAAAAATTTCTCCGTTGTTTGCGGAATATGCTGAATTAGCCAGTCGGCCATTTGCTTTTCCTCATTTAAAATCGCTTCGATAATCGGAATTGAGGCTGTATCACCGGCATTTTTTGCTGCTGCTAAGAGTGAGATATAACAGGCGATTTCAAATTGCTCGAAGACATATCCGCTAATAGAGCCTTTGACTATTTCATCAGAAGGGAATATACCACCGATTGACTGCCCAAGTGCAGCCATTTTACTCATAGAATCTTTAATGACTGAGCGTGAAATGTCATTACGATCAAGAATAGTTTCCAGTTGTACAATCTGGTTTTTGGTTTCACTAACATGTTGTTCAATACGAGCGCGTAGCTCAGGATAATTATCTATGCGGCTGGCCATGGATTCAAGCATAGATTCTGCTTGCTTTTCCATTGCGTGGGCGTCACGTAACCAGTCATGATAATGTTCAATACGATTCATGAAAATGTCCTCTTTATAAAATGACTAAAAGTTAAAGTTCATATTTCAGGCTTTATTTTCTGCTTTCTTATTTACGTTATTAAGGGCCAGATCAGTTAGTTTCATGTCGGTGGCCTTTTCTTCTTCCAGAGTTTCTTTCAGAAGCTTCGCTGCTTTACGATAACCTAATTGCTCAGCCAGTGTCGCTAATGTCCCGTAACTGGCGATCTCATAGTGCTCGACTTTCTGTGCAGCGGCAATCAGTGCGGCATCACGTACTTCGTTTTTCTCGGTACTTTCGATGACCTCATTAGCTTCTTCAATGAGACCTTCCATTGCCACACATTTCATGCGCTTAATTTTCAGGTTCGGTTCAGATTCCACAACTTGATCAATACGTTCAATCTGTCCATGAGTTTCCTCGAGGTGTGCATGAAAAGCCTGACTTAATTTTTCGTTTGATGTTGCTCTGGCGAGTTTTGCTAGTGCCCGTGTTAATTGTTTTTCTGCACTGTAGGTGTCTGAAAGCAGGTGAATAAATACATCTTCAATGGACTTCATATTCATATTTTTCTCCAGTGAAATCACTGCGAGCCATACGGCCCGCAGATGCAATTATCTTTCTCAGCTGATATTAATAATTAACGTTGAATCAGGATTTTCCTGATTTATTACCACCGCTTTGTTGACCGCCTTTTTTACCCGCTTCGGATGCGCGTTGCGGATCATTTTTAAAATTACCGCCGCTATGCTGACCGCCTTTACGGCCAGCGTCGGATGCCTTCTCACGGTCTTCGGCGAAATTTCCTGAACCACCACGATGTTCGGTCATGTTATTTCTCCCGTTGCGTTGCATTGTTTCATTAATATGGGTGTTGTGTGTCGACACTCATTAAAATTAGTCGCTAATGAGAATTAGTCAAATTAAGCGTAACGAGAGGCGAAGAGGGAAAATATATTTTGATCAGCGTTCTGGATATATTAACAATTGCCTGAGGAATAAGTGAATTAGGGAAAATTATTGATTTTACTGGTGTCATGTTGCGGGATTAATTTGTTCGATTATATTACAGTTGGGCGGAAAAATGACGTAAGTTGACGTACGTCAGGGGTAAGCGAAACGGTAAAAAGATAAATAATAAATGAATTTAGGATTTTTCCTGCTTCATTAAAGATAGTTAAAATGCCGCCAGCGGAACTGGCGGCTGTGGGATTAACTGCGCGTCGCTGCTTTCATCGGTTGTACAAAAGCTTTCAGTACCGCCAGCATTTTCTCTGGCTCATTAATATGTTGCTCGATGATTTTAACAATTGCCGAACCAGAAATCGCGCCCGCAGCTCCTGCATCAATCGCTGCTTTTACCTGACCCGGGGCGGAAATACCAAATCCTTGCAATGGAGGCGCAGCGTTGTACTCTTTCAGCTTCGCAACCAGATGATTGAGAGGTAACGCGGCACGGTTTTCAGCTCCGGTCACACCCGCACGCGACAATAAATAGGTGTAACCACGACCGTAAGAGGCAATCTGGCGCAGTAAATCATCATCAGCATTCGGCGGGCAGATGAAGATAGGTGCGACGTTATGGCGCAACGCGGCCTGGCGGAAGGCCGCAGACTCTTCCACGGGCACATCGGCAACCAGCACCGAATCGACGCCGACTTTCTCGCACTCGGCATAAAACTCATCAATGCCTTTGTTAAACACCAGGTTGGCATACATCAAAAGGCCGATGGGAATGGTCGGGTGCTTCTGGCGAATGAGTGCCAGCATCTCAAAGCACTGCGCCGGGGTTACTCCCGCCGCAAAAGCACGCAGTGTGGCGTTTTGAATCGTCGGGCCATCTGCCAGTGGGTCGGAGAAGGGGATACCTAACTCCAGCGCGTCAGCACCGGCTTCAATTAGCGTATCGATAATTTTCAGCGACTGCTCAATGCCCGGATCACCGAGGGTGACGAAAGGAACGAATGCGCCTTCTTTGCGCTCCTTCAGTTGGGCAAACAGAGATTCATAGCGTTCCATCAGATTTCCCCTCGTGCTTTCAAAATATCGTGAACGGTGAAGATGTCTTTATCGCCGCGACCGGAAAGGTTAACCACCAGTAGCTGCTCTTTTTCCGGGTTTTCGCGCATCATTTTCAGTGCGTGGGCCAGCGCGTGGGAGGATTCCAGCGCCGGAATAATCCCTTCGTGCAGGCACAGCGTTTTAAAGGCTTCCAGTGCTTCATCATCGGTGATTGACACATAATCAGCGCGTCCAATGCTGTTGAGATAAGCGTGTTGCGGGCCGACTGACGGGAAATCCAGTCCGGCAGAAATCGAGTAAGATTCTTCAATCTGCCCGTCTTCGGTTTGCATCATTGGCGCTTTCATACCGAAATAGATGCCCACGCGACCATGTTTTAACGGTGCGCCGTGCTCGCCAGTTTCGATACCGTGACCACCAGGCTCCACGCCGATCAGCCCGACGTCGGTTTCGTTGATGAAATCAGCAAACATGCCGATGGCATTCGAACCGCCGCCAACACAGGCAATAACGGCATCCGGCAGACGACCTTCTCTTTCCAGAATCTGCGCTTTCGTTTCTTCGCCAATCATCCGCTGAAACTCACGCACAATGGTCGGGTAAGGATGCGGGCCAGCTGCGGTGCCCAGCATATAGTGCGCGGTTTCGTAACTGCCGGACCAGTCGCGCAGCGCCTCGTTACAGGCATCTTTCAGCGTTGCAGAACCGCTATGCACCGGGATCACTTCCGCACCCATTAAGCGCATACGAAAAACGTTAGGCGACTGGCGTTCAACGTCTTTGGCACCCATATAAATACGGCATTTCAGGCCGAGCAGGGCGCTGGCAAGCGCAGAAGCCACGCCATGCTGACCTGCACCGGTTTCGGCGATGATTTCGGTTTTACCCATCCGCTTCGCCAGCAAAGCCTGGCCCAGAACCTGGTTAGTTTTATGCGCGCCGCCGTGCAGCAAATCTTCACGCTTCAGATACAGCGTGGTGTTCGTCCCGGCTGTAATGTTCTGACATTTGGTCAGCGCGGTTGGGCGCCCGGCATAGTTTTTCAGCAGGTCGTTGAACTGGGCCTGAAATTCAGGATCTTTTTGCGCGCTGACAAAAGCTTCTTCCAGCTGGCGCAGAGCAGGCATCAGGATTTGTGGCACGTACATGCCGCCAAACTCACCAAAATACGGGTTAAGTAATGTTGTCATTGTTCCTTTCCTTAATATGCGCGCAGCGTCTGGAAAACCGAGGCCAAAAGACGTGCGTCTTTGATGCCCGGTTGCGACTCTACAGCAGAATTAAAATCAAGCCCGGCGCAGCCGGTTTGTGCCGCTTCCACGCAGTTATCTGCGCCTAAGCCACCCGCCAGCAGAACGTTGCCAAGCGATTGACCGTTTAACAGTGACCAGTCGAAACGTTGTCCGCTCCCGCCCTGACCGTTGTCGAATACATATTTATCGATGTGCTGAAAATCGCGCGCGGGAAGAGTTTCACCGACACTTAAAGCCTTCCAGATGGCGACGTTTGCTGGCAGAGCCTCACGCAGCGTATCGATATACAGCTGATCTTCATTACCATGCAGTTGCACTGCCGTCAGCGATAACACCTTAGCTTTGTCCACCAGATCGGCAATATCGTGATTGCGGAACACGCCAACATACTGCAACGGTGCTGCAGCCATCACTTCCTGCGCCTCTTCAATGCTGACGCAACGCGGTGACGTTGTAACAAATATCAATCCACCGTAAATCGCACCCGCGTCATAAGCTGCTTTAGCATCTTGCCCACGCGTCAGACCACATACTTTATTCTCACCCAGCAACACCCGGCGCACGGCGGCGTTCAAATCGTCATGGGCCATCAACGCCGAACCAATTAAAAAGCCGTTAGCGAAGTGGCTTAACTCACGCACCTGGCCGTAAGTATTAATGCCGGATTCGCTGATCACCGTCACGTTGTGCCCCAGTTTCGGCGCAAGCTCGCGGGTACGGTTAAGATCAATCGACAAATCACGCAGATCGCGGTTGTTAATGCCAACGACTTTTGCTCCCAATGCAATGGCGCGCTCCAGCTCCTCTTCATTACTGACTTCGGTCAGCACGCCCATCTGCAGACTGTGGGCGACAGCAGCGAGCTGGCGATACTGATCGTCGTCCAGCACCGACAGCATTAATAAACAGGCATCGGCCTGGTAATAGCGCGCCAGATAGATCTGGTAAGGGTCGATAATAAAGTCTTTACACAAAATCGGCTGCGGGGCGATTTGGCTGACGATGGGGAGGAAATCAAAGCTCCCCTGAAAATATTTCTCATCAGTCAGCACCGAAATTGCCGAAGCGTAATGTTTATAAATGGCGGCAATGCGTGCCGGATCGAAATCATCACGGATCACGCCTTTTGACGGCGACGCTTTTTTGCATTCCAGAATAAACGCCGTGCGTGCGCCTTGCAGTGCATCATAAAAATGTCGCGTGCTCGGCTGAACCTCATTCTGAAAACTGGCCAGCGGTTGCTGCTGTTTGCGGGCTTCTACCCAAATCGCCTTGTCTGCGACGATTTTCGCTAAAACGGTTTGCATCATTTACCCTCGTGCCGCCAGTGCGGTGACTCTGTCGTAAGCGGAACCACTGCGCAGTACCTCAAGAACGGTTTGCGCATTGGTTTGCAGATCTTCCTGGCCATGCAGGCGCATTAACATGGCGACATTCGCCGCGACAGCTGCTTCATGGGCGGCGTCGCCTTTACCTTGTAACAAGCGTGTTAAAATGTCACGGTTTTCTTCCGGTGTTCCGCCTGCCAGTTGCTCCTGATGGTAGGGTGTCAGGCCAAAATCTTCAGCGGTCAACTGATAGCTCTTAATTTCGCCGTCATGCAGTTCGGCAACGATTGTCGGCGCGTGTAATGAAACTTCATCCATCCCCCCGCTGTGCACCACCGCTGCGCGTTGATACCCCAGCACACGCAAGGTTTCGGCAATTGGCAGCACCAGTTCCGGGCTGTAGACACCAATTAGCGCCAGCGGCGGATGCGCCGGGTTAATCAGTGGCCCCAGCACGTTGAACAGGGTGCGGGTTTTCAGTTGCTGGCGAACGGGCATCGCGTGGCGAAATCCGGTGTGGTATTTCGGTGCAAAGAGAAAGCAGACGCCTAACTCGTCGAGCGCCTGGCGCGATTTATCGGCATTCATATCCAGGTTGATACCGAACGCAGCCAGCAGATCTGACGAGCCAGATTTACTGGAGACGCTGCGGTTACCGTGTTTCGCCACTTTCAGTCCACAGGCCGCAGCGACAAAAGCACTGGCAGTAGAAATGTTGATGCTGTTGCTGCCGTCACCACCTGTGCCGACGATATCGGCAAACAGATAATCAGGGCGTGGGAACGGCGCAGCATTTTCCAGAAGGGCAGTTGCTGCCCCGGCGATTTCGTTCGGGTGCTCGCCGCGAATTTTCATGCTGACCAATGCAGCCGCCAGTTGTTCCGGTTTCAGCTCGCCACGCACCACCGCTGAAAACAGCTGGTGGCTTTCTTGTTGGCTAAGCGTCTGCGCCTGATACAGTTTTTCCAGAATTGGTTGCAGTGTGTTGGTCGGCTCCAGCTTCTGTTGCGCCCAGGCCAGCGTTTGTTCCAGCAGGCGAGCGCCCTGGGTGGTGAGAATGGATTCCGGATGGAACTGGAATCCACAAACGCGATCCGCATCATGACGCACCGCCATCACCATGCCATTAAAATGGGCGTTGATGGTTAAACCTGCCGGAATATTACTGCCAACCAGCGAGTGATAACGCGCCACCGGCAATGGGTTTGTTAATCCGGCAAACATCGCCTGACCATCATGTTCAATACTCGACGCTTTACCGTGAAGAATTTCGCCCGCCTGACCGACATACCCCCCATAAGCTTCGACAATCGCCTGATGACCGAGGCAAATGCCAATAATTGGCAGCTTGCCACGCAAACGGGTGAGGAGTTCCGGCATACAACCCGCTTCACTCGGCACTCCGGGGCCAGGAGAAAGCATCAGCACCGGATTGCTCATGGTCGCAAGACGTTCAATTAAGGTTTGCGCCGGAATATGGTTGCGGTAAATCACCACGTTATGCCCATTGCTGCGCAACTGATCTGCCAGGTTATAAGTAAAAGAGTCGATATTATCGAGCAGCAGAATGTCAGCCATCAGAAAGTCTCCTGTGCATGATGCGCGGTGGCGATAGCGCGCAGTACAGCGCGGGCTTTATTACGGGTTTCGTCGGCTTCCGACTGCGGAACAGAATCAAGGACTACGCCAGCACCGGCTTGCACGGTGGCGATACCGTTTTCCACCAGCGCCGAACGGATGACAATGCAGGTGTCGAGATCGCCATGTGCGGTGAAATAACCTACCGCACCGCCGTAGCTGCCGCGTCGACGACCTTCCGCTTCGGCAATTAACTGCATGGCGCGCACTTTCGGCGCACCGCTTAACGTTCCCATATTCATACAGGCGCGGTAAGCGTGCAGGGCGTCAAGATCGTGGCGCAGCTCACCGACCACGCGGGAGACGAGATGCATCACGTAAGAGTAACGGTCAACTTTGGTGAGATCGGCTACGTAGCGGCTGCCAGGAGTGCAAATGCGTGCCAGATCATTACGGGCGAGATCCACCAGCATCAGATGTTCAGAAAGCTCTTTATGGTCGGTACGCATCTCCAGTTCAATGCGGCTGTCCAGGTCTCTGTCCAGTGAACCATCGGCGCGACGTCCTCGTGGGCGTGTTCCGGCAATCGGGTAGATCTCAATCTGGCGGCTGGAGGCGTCATACTTGAGCGAACTTTCCGGCGACGCGCCGAACAGGGTGAAATCATTATCCTGCATAAAAAACATGTACGGGCTGGGATTACTCTTTTTCAGCACGTAATAGGCCGCCAGCGATGACGGGCAGGGCAGTGAGAAACGGCGAGATGGCACGACCTGGAAAATTTCTCCGGCGCGAATCGCTTTTTGCAACGAACGCACTACGCCACCGAACTCTTCATCGCTCTGATTACATTCACAATGCATATGCGGCACGGAAACTACCGGCAGCGGTGGCGCGGTTTCGGTCAGTTGCTGGCGAAGTTCGTTCAGGCGAGCAGTGAGACGTTGTTTTTCTTCTTCATTTTGACCAAACAGGCTGGCCTGAATACGGGTACTTTTTTTCTGATGATCGATAACAATCAGCGTTTCAGCGAGATAAAAACAGAAATCAGGGCAGTTATTTTCCGCTGCCAGTTGCGGTAAATCTTCAAACCCCGCCACAAGGTCATAAGAGAACAGGCCGCCGAAGAACATTGCTTCTCGTTCTTCCTTCGGTACATTCAACAGATTCTGCAATAAGCGGAAAGCGTCAAAAACCGAAAGAGAGCATAAGCGGGCGTCTTCATCCAGCAATGGACTGACAGGAGGGAAGCGCAGCACGCGGCAGTTTGGTGATTGTTCATTTTCCACACCCGCGGGCAGGGCGTTATCCAGTAATGCCAGCAAGGCTTCGCCATTGCCGGAGAGCGCCTTAATTGTGACAGTGTCACCTAATGCTGTAATGCGCAGCGCACTGTCCACTAGCAGCAGGCTTTTTAAATCATCCTTGCTGTCGATATCTGCGGATTCCAGCAGCAGCGTCGCCGGACGATCCCCACACAACTGATGAAAAAGCGCGGTCGGATTATCGCGATAAGCACCTTCGCAGGTTAACAGTTCGAGAGTCGGTTTTTGTGTTTGCATTGTTATTCTCTAATTTTGTTCAAAAAAAAGCCCGCTCATTAGGCGGGCTGGGTATCTGGTTGCTTTACGCATGGTGAATACACTGCCCGTTTCAGGAAGTGCGCCACCAGCCTTTCAGTACGAAAATCGCTTTCATTGTCGATACCCTTTTTACGTGAACTTGCGTACTAGTTAACTAGTTCGATGATTAATTGTCAACAGCTCATTTCAGAATATTTGCCAGAACCGTTATGATGTCGGCGCAAAAACATTATCCAAAACGGGAGTGCGCCTTGAGCGACACGAATTACGCAGTGATTTATGACCTGCACAGCCATACCACAGCTTCCGATGGCTGCCTGACGCCAGAAGCATTGGTGCACCGTGCAGTCGAGATGCGCGTCGGCACCCTGGCGATCACCGACCATGACACCACAGCGGCAATCGCGCCAGCAAGAGAAGAAATTTCACGTTCAGGACTGGCACTGAATCTTATTCCTGGCGTGGAAATATCCACCGTCTGGGAAAATCATGAAATTCATATTGTCGGGCTGAATATTGATATTACTCATCCGCTAATGTGTGAGTTCCTCGCGCAGCAGACAGAACGGCGCAATCAGCGGGCGAAGTTAATTGCCGAAAGACTTGAAAAAGCGCAAATACCTGGGGCGCTGGAAGGCGCGCAACGACTGGCGCAGGGCGGTGCGGTGACGCGCGGTCATTTTGCTCGTTTCTTGGTTGAATGTGGCAAAGCCAGTTCAATGGCGGATGTCTTTAAAAAATATCTGGCACGCGGGAAAACCGGATACGTTCCACCACAGTGGTGTACAATAGAACAAGCTATTGATGTCATTCATCATTCTGGCGGTAAGGCGGTGCTTGCTCATCCTGGGCGGTACAATCTTAGTGCTAAATGGCTGAAAAGATTGGTTGCGCATTTTGCCGAACACCACGGCGACGCGATGGAAGTCGCGCAGTGCCAGCAATCGCCCAATGAACGCACCCAACTGGCGACGCTTGCTCGCCAGTACCATTTATGGGCATCACAAGGATCTGATTTTCATCAGCCATGCCCGTGGATCGAACTGGGTCGTAAACTCTGGCTGCCCGCAGGCGTTGAAGGCGTCTGGCAGCTATGGGAACAGCCGCAGAACACCACAGAGAGGGAATTATGAGCCAGTTTTTTTATATTCATCCTGATAACCCGCAGCAACGTCTGATCAACCAGGCGGTGGAGATCGTGCGTAAAGGGGGGGTGATTGTCTATCCAACCGATTCCGGCTATGCGCTCGGCTGTAAAATTGAAGATAAAAACGCGATGGAGCGTATTTGTCGTATTCGCCAGCTGCCGGACGGTCACAACTTTACCCTGATGTGTCGCGATCTTTCTGAACTCTCGACCTATTCATTTGTCGATAACGTTGCGTTTCGTTTGATGAAAAACAACACGCCGGGTAACTACACTTTCATCCTGAAGGGGACGAAGGAAGTGCCACGCCGTCTGTTGCAGGAAAAACGCAAAACCATCGGTATGCGTGTGCCTTCTAACCCGATTGCGCAGGCGTTGCTTGAAGCATTGGGCGAACCGATGCTTTCCACATCACTGATGCTACCTGGCAGCGAATTTACCGAGTCTGATCCGGAAGAGATTAAAGACCGTCTGGAAAAACAGGTGGATTTGATTATTCACGGTGGCTATCTCGGACAGAAACCGACAACAGTTATTGATCTCACCGATGATACGCCGGTCGTGGTGCGTGAAGGCGTAGGTGATGTGAAGCCTTTTTTATAAGTGCTTAACTCTGTATACTACGCGGCCTTAAAATGGCGCTCTACTGCGCCATTGATTCTCCTGTTCGACGCCTGGGAAGGCGACACCAAAAGGAAGCTCTATGAGCGAAAAGCTACAGAAAGTGCTGGCGCGTGCCGGCCACGGTTCTCGCCGTGAAATCGAATCTATTATTGAAGCCGGTCGTGTGAGTGTTGATGGCAAAATTGCTAAACTCGGCGATCGTGTTGAAATTACCCCTGGATTGAAAATCCGTATCGATGGTCACCTGATTTCGGTACGTGAGTCCGCTGAACAAATTTGTCGCGTTCTGGCCTATTACAAACCGGAAGGTGAGTTGTGTACCCGTAACGATCCAGAAGGGCGTCCAACGGTATTTGACCGTCTGCCAAAGCTGCGTGGCGCACGCTGGATTGCCGTAGGTCGTCTGGACGTTAACACCTGTGGTCTGCTGCTGTTCACCACCGACGGTGAGCTGGCAAACCGTTTAATGCATCCAAGCCGTGAAGTTGAACGTGAATATGCCGTGCGTGTATTTGGTCAGGTTGACGACGCGAAACTGCGTGATTTGAGTCGTGGCGTGCAGCTGGAAGATGGTCCGGCAGCCTTTAAAACCATTAAGTTCAGCGGCGGCGAAGGGATCAACCAGTGGTACAACGTTACTCTGACCGAAGGCCGTAACCGTGAAGTTCGTCGTCTTTGGGAAGCTGTTGGTGTGCAGGTGAGCCGTCTGATCCGCGTGCGTTACGGTGATATCCCACTGCCGAAAGGTCTGCCACGCGGTGGCTGGACTGAGCTGGATCTTGCCCAGACTAACTATCTGCGTGAGCTGGTGGAACTACCGCCAGAAACCAGCTCTAAAGTTGCTGTAGAAAAAGACCGTCGTCGTATGAAGGCGAATCAAATTCGTCGTGCGGTGAAACGTCACAGCCAGGTCAGCGGCGGTCGTCGTTCTGGTGGACGTAATAATAACGGTTAATTTAAGTTAAGTATTAAATAAAGGCCCTGCGGGGCCTTTTCTTCATTTGAAGCATGATAAATAGTCGCAGTATTTTAATTTAATTTCATACTTGCTTATGAATAATGCCAGGGAATAGCCACATTACTATTTAATTATCTGAGATAAACTCAACGTCAAGAGGTGGGTTATGATTAGATATAGTGGATTATTTCTATCGCTGTTAATGCTTTCAGGTTGTGCAACTGAAGCATTGAAAAATGAACAAGCTGAAACTGTTATTACTGCGGGTAACAAGGCGGTTGCGGCGAATGCAAGTTTCTTTAAACAATACTATGCTTCTCGTGAAAACTTCCTTGTTAATTTTTATGCGACTAATCCGGATTGTGCATTGCGACCTGATTATACCATTGATGTTGCGAACGATGGTCAGGGTGGAAAATTATGCAGGCCCCCTGAAGAAAAAACAGATAAAGTACAATTAGTCCCATTCGAAAAAGAGAAACTACTGGCTTCAATGGAAGTCATTAATAGCATGAGTGCTTATGTAGAGCTCTTGACTGAAGACATAAAAACTACAGAAAGTCAGCAAGTGACATTACTTAAACAGGCTCTGGATCACGCAAACAACGCGCAAACACTACTTGATGTTTCACATAGCAAAGATTTAGCTGAATCGGCAGCGGCAGTTAAAGATTTAGTAGGTTATTTCAATGAGTTATATATAATAAAGGTCAATGCTGGGAAAATAGGTAAAACGGCGGATAAAAATTGGGTAAGACTTATAAAAAACATGACTGTTTTGCGTAATGATATTTATACAAAAGGCGATAAGATTGAAAATTATACCTTTGCGAATGTACATAATAATATGCTTTATTATAATGCGGCATCTAAAAACTCTAAGAATACAGAGTTTAACACTCTGAAAAACAGGAAGGAGTTTCTAAGTTCAGTAATCAATGTGAATGAAACCAGACTACAGGCATCGGCTGCTGCAATGCCCGCGATTGAAGCTTTAAATGCCTTTATAGATAAGGGTGATTATCTAAAAGGTTTATACACTAATAAAACACGCACGGCAGCTGAACAAAAAAGATTAAATGAAATATTACGCGCACAGGTCATTAGTGGGTTAAAGGCGTCTGAGGGGCTGGCGAAATTGCTTATTGCCAGCGGAATAATGTTATAGGAGGGCTTTTTATGAACGATGTACAAAACCGTAGAATACTGGCATTACTTGATATGCTGTATAATACTCTGGGCAACAAAACCACATGCAAGGTTTGTCATAAATATTTTATCCTTATCCTCACGGTGATGAACAATCTGACGATTAACTACGGTACTGAAACTTCGCCAGAGTTAAGCGGAATCAGTTATGAAGATGCTAATGCGTTAATTACTGAACTGATATTATTTATTGAAGATGTTGACGCTGAGAATCATGAAGCATATCCGGGACATTTGAATGAGATTAAACGGATTCTGAGTTTTGCTATTGCCGCTTGAATATAATTATGATTAAAGCACCTCAAGAGGCGAACTTTTGAGGTGCTTTCACTTAATAATCAATCCCGATTTGCGCCTTAACACCAGCATCAAACGCATGTTTGACGGGGCGTAATTCACTTACCGTATCCGCCAGTTCAAGAATATCCCGATGACAACCACGACCCGTGATAATCACCGTCTGTTGATGTGGACGTTCATTTAACGCCTGCACCACTTCTTCCAGTGGCAAATAGTCATACGCCACCATATAAGTCAGCTCATCGAGCAAAACCATATCCAGTGAAGGATCGGCCAGCATTCGTTTGGCATGTTGCCAGACTTCACGGCAGGCCGCGGTATCAGATTCGCGGTTTTGCGTATCCCAGGTAAAGCCCGTTGCCATCACCTGAAATTCAACGCCGTGTGGTTCCAGCAGATTTCGTTCGCCATTAGGCCAGGTGCCTTTAATAAACTGCACGACGCCCACTTTTTTTCCGTGACCAACTGCGCGTGTTGCCGTACCAAATGCTGCGGTGGTTTTGCCTTTTCCATTGCCGGTAAATACGATGATAATACCGCGTTCATCCTGGGCCTGGGCCACACGGGCATCCACTTTATCTTTTACACGCTGCTGACGCTGTTGGTAGCGTTCATCACTCATTGGGATATTCCTGGTTTACGGCCCGGTTGGGCGTCAAAGGTCATGCCGGTTTTACGGCGGCTGTCATCGCCCATCAGCCAGAGGTAGAGCGGCATGATATCAGCGGGTGTTTTAAGTTTCTGTGGATCTTCGGTCGGGAAGGCGCTTGCGCGCATTGCGGTGCGCGTACCACCTGGGTTAATGCAGTTGACGCGCAGGCGCTGCTGATATTCATCGGCCAGTACCTGCATCATCCCTTCGGTGGCAAATTTCGACGCTGCATAAGCGCCCCAGTTTGCACGCCCCTGACGTCCAACGCTTGATGAAGTAAAGACCAGTGAACCGGCGTCCGATTTGAGTAATAAAGGAAGCAGTGCCTGGGTGAGCATAAAGGTGGCATTAACGTTGACCTGCATGACGTCCTGCCAGACCTGCGGATTTTGTTCGCTCATTGGGCAAACATCGCCGAGCAATCCGGCATTATGCAAAACACCATCCAGACGCGGATAATTAACGGCAATGCGCTGTGCCAGTTGTTGGCAATCTTCGGACGTGCAGGTCAGCAAATCGAGAATAAACCACTGTGGCTGACGCCCAGTTTCTTCGTTTATGTGGCTGGCTACCTGACGCCCAGTTTCTTCGTTTATGTGGCTGGCTACCTGACGTAATTTTTCTTCATTACGGCCCAACAGAATCACTGTCGCACCATAGCGTGCATACGTCATCGCGGCTTCACGACCAATACCATTGCTGGCTCCCGTCACCAGGATAATGCGATCATTGAGTAAATCTTGTTTTGGCTGGTAATGCATGGCTACTCCTCAACGACGTTGTCTGTCGCGCTGCCAGTGTACTTTATGACTTTGGGGCTTTATGCCTGAAACAGAAGGGCATTTCAATCAGCCTGGGGCGATAACACCGCAAAATGGATACTTTGTCATACTTTCGCTGCAATAACATCTCTGCGAGACGGCTTAACATGCCTGTTGTAAACTGTGAGCCAAAGCGTTGTTTAACCAAGGTGGGGACTCGTGGAATTGTTGTCTGAATATGGTTTGTTTTTGGCGAAAATCGTTACCGTTGTGCTAGCGATTGCGGCGATTGCCGCCATTATTGTCAATGTTGCTCAACGTAATAAACGCCAGCGTGGCGAGTTACGGGTCAACAATCTCAGCGAACAGTATAAGGAGATGAAAGAAGAACTGGCCGCGGCGCTGATGGACACTCATCAGCAAAAACAGTGGCATAAAGCGCAGAAGAAAAAGCACAAGCAAGAAGCGAAAGCCGCAAAAGCGAAAGCCAAACTGGGCGAGGTGGCAACTGACAGTAAACCTCGCGTCTGGGTGCTGGATTTTAAAGGCAGCATGGACGCCCATGAAGTGAACTCGCTACGTGAAGAGATAACGGCGGTACTCGCAGCATTTAAACCGCAGGATCAGGTTGTGCTACGTCTGGAAAGCCCTGGTGGCATGGTGCATGGTTACGGGCTGGCGGCTTCGCAGCTGCAGCGTCTGCGTGATAAAAACATTCCTTTAACTGTTACGGTAGACAAAGTTGCTGCCAGCGGCGGTTACATGATGGCCTGTGTGGCGGACAAAATTGTTTCCGCACCGTTTGCTATTGTGGGTTCCATTGGGGTGGTGGCGCAAATGCCCAACTTTAACCGCTTCCTGAAAAGCAAAGATATTGATATCGAACTGCACACCGCCGGGCAGTATAAGCGCACGCTGACCTTGCTGGGTGAAAACACCGAAGAAGGGCGGGAGAAATTCCGCGAAGAGCTGAACGAAACGCATCAGTTATTTAAAGATTTTGTGAAGCGTATGCGTCCGTCTCTGGATATTGAACAGGTGGCAACGGGTGAACACTGGTACGGACAACAGGCGGTAGAGAAAGGCCTGGTTGATGAAATCAACACCAGTGATGAAGTTATTCTTAGCCTGATGGAAGGCCGTGAAGTGGTCAATGTACGCTATATGCAGCGTAAAAGACTCATTGACCGATTCACCGGCAGCGCGGCAGAGAGCGCCGATCGATTGTTGCTACGCTGGTGGCAGCGGGGGCAAAAGCCATTGATGTAAAAGACAAACGCGAGGGTAAGACCTCGCGTTTTGCTTTAATCAACCAGGTGATATTTTTCTGAAAGCACATGGGCCAGGTGTTTGAACATATTAAACACCGCGGTGCTTTTGGCTGTTGGCAATCCTTGTTCATCTAAAAAGTAGTCGCCGGTAAAGACCAGCACGCCATTACGCTGCGAGACGCCGGTGGCTTCAATCCCTGCGAGCGTATCCTCATGCTCACGAATGATTTTATTGGCCTCTTTCAACAGCGTTTCGCGGTCGATGGGTTGTGTCTCTTTGTTCATTATTTACTCCTTAAACAAGGACATTAGTCTACGCCAGGCATGGCTTGCAGACAAATATACCACGCTGGTGGCAAGAGCGCCTTACTGGCAACTTTGGATTTTGCATGCTAATAAAGTTGCGTATCGGATTTTATCAGGTACAGTGTGACGCTTTCGTCAATCTGGCAATAGATTTGCTTGACATTCGACCAAAATTCCGTCGTGCTATAGCGCCTGTAGGCCAAGACCTGTTAACTCAGTCACCTGAATTTTCGTGAACAGAGTCACGACAAGGGGTTGATATCCGCAGAGAACGAGTCCATATCGGTAACTCGTTGCCAGTGGAAGGTTTATCAACGTGCGACGCATTCCTGGAAGAATCAAATTAGGTAAGGTGAATATGGGTAAAGCTCTTGTCATCGTTGAGTCCCCGGCAAAAGCCAAAACGATCAACAAGTATCTGGGTAGTGACTACGTGGTGAAATCCAGCGTCGGTCACATCCGCGATTTGCCGACCAGTGGCTCAGCTGCCAAAAAGAGTGCCGACTCTACCTCCACCAAGACGGCTAAAAAGCCTAAAAAGGATGAACGTGGCGCTCTCGTCAACCGTATGGGGGTTGACCCGTGGCACAATTGGGAGGCGCACTATGAAGTGCTGCCTGGTAAAGAGAAGGTCGTTTCTGAACTGAAACAACTGGCTGAAAAAGCAGACCACATCTATCTCGCAACCGACCTTGACCGCGAAGGGGAAGCCATTGCATGGCACCTGCGGGAAGTGATTGGTGGTGATGATGCGCGCTATAGCCGAGTGGTGTTTAACGAAATTACTAAAAACGCGATCCGCCAGGCATTTAACAAACCAGGTGAGCTGAATATTGATCGTGTTAATGCCCAGCAGGCGCGTCGCTTTATGGACCGCGTGGTGGGATATATGGTTTCGCCGCTGCTGTGGAAAAAGATCGCTCGTGGTCTGTCTGCAGGTCGTGTGCAGTCGGTGGCGGTCCGCCTGGTGGTCGAGCGTGAGCGTGAAATTAAAGCGTTCGTACCGGAAGAGTTCTGGGAAGTCGATGCCAGCACGACCACGCCATCTGGTGATGCGTTGGCGTTGCAGGTGACTCATCAGAACGACAAACCGTTCCGCCCGGTCAACAAAGAACAAACTCAGGCTGCGGTAAGTCTGCTGGAAAAAGCGCGCTACAGCGTGCTGGAACGTGAAGACAAACCGACAACCAGTAAACCCGGCGCTCCTTTTATTACCTCTACGCTGCAACAAGCTGCCAGCACCCGTCTTGGTTTTGGCGTGAATAAAACCATGATGATGGCGCAGCGTTTGTATGAAGCAGGCTATATCACTTACATGCGTACCGACTCCACCAACCTGAGTCAGGACGCAGTAAATATGGTTCGCGGTTATATCAGCGATAATTTTGGTAAGAAATATCTGCCGGAAAGTCCGAATCAGTACGCCAGCAAAGAAAACTCACAGGAAGCGCACGAAGCGATTCGTCCTTCTGACGTCAATGTGATGGCGGAATCGCTGAAGGATATGGAAGCAGATGCGCAGAAACTGTACCAGTTAATCTGGCGTCAGTTCGTTGCCTGCCAGATGACCCCAGCGAAATATGACTCCACGACGCTGACCGTTGGTGCGGGCGATTTCCGCCTGAAAGCACGCGGTCGTATTTTGCGCTTTGATGGCTGGACGAAAGTGATGCCTGCGCTGCGTAAAGGCGATGAAGATCGTATCTTACCGGCAGTCGATAAAGGCGATGCTCTGACGCTCGTTGAACTGACACCAGCCCAGCACTTTACCAAGCCGCCAGCCCGTTTCAGTGAAGCATCGCTGGTTAAAGAGCTGGAAAAACGCGGTATCGGTCGTCCGTCTACCTACGCGTCGATCATTTCGACCATTCAGGATCGTGGCTATGTGCGAGTAGAAAATCGTCGTTTCTATGCGGAAAAAATGGGCGAAATCGTCACCGATCGCCTGGAAGAGAATTTCCGTGAGTTAATGAACTACGACTTCACCGCACAGATGGAAAACAGCCTCGACCAGGTGGCAAATCACGAAGCAGAGTGGAAAGCTGTACTGGATCACTTCTTCTCGGATTTCACCCAGCAGTTAGATAAAGCTGAAAAAGATCCCGAAGAGGGGGGTATGCGCCCGAACCAGATGGTTCTGACCAGCATCGACTGCCCGACCTGTGGTCGCAAAATGGGTATTCGCACAGCGAGCACCGGGGTATTCCTTGGCTGTTCCGGCTACGCTCTGCCACCGAAAGAGCGTTGCAAAACCACCATCAACCTGGTGCCGGAAAACGAAGTGCTGAACGTGCTGGAAGGTGAAGACGCTGAAACCAACGCGCTGCGCGCAAAACGTCGTTGCCCGAAATGCGGCACGGCGATGGACAGCTATCTCATCGATCCGAAACGTAAGTTGCATGTCTGTGGTAATAACCCAACCTGCGACGGTTACGAGATCGAAGAGGGCGAATTCCGCATTAAAGGTTATGACGGCCCGATCGTTGAGTGTGAAAAATGTGGATCTGAAATGCACCTGAAAATGGGGCGTTTCGGTAAATATATGGCCTGCACTAACGAAGAGTGTAAAAACACACGTAAGATTTTACGTAACGGCGAAGTGGCACCACCGAAGGAAGATCCGGTGCCATTACCGGAGCTGCCGTGCGAAAAATCAGATGCTTATTTCGTGCTGCGTGACGGTGCTGCCGGTGTGTTCCTGGCGGCCAATACCTTCCCGAAATCGCGTGAAACACGTGCGCCACTGGTGGAAGAGCTTTATCGCTTCCGCGACCGTCTGCCGGAAAAACTGCGTTATCTGGCCGATGCGCCACAGCAGGATCCGGAAGGTAATAAGACCATGGTTCGCTTTAGCCGTAAAACCAAACAGCAATATGTCTCTTCGGAAAAAGACGGAAAGGCGACTGGCTGGTCAGCATTTTATGTTGATGGCAAATGGGTTGAAGGGAAAAAATAACCTTTAATTCTGTCAGGTTTTTATAAACAAAGGGTCGCGAAAGCGGCCCTTTTTTATTGCATATTATTTTTTCTTCACACCTATACACTAAGGCTATAAATGATATAGTGGTTATAGTTAGCACCTTTTTTATTATTAAATCGTATTAGTCACCCGCCAGGTGTGACGAAAAAACGATGTTCTGATGGCGTCTAAGTGGATGGTTTAACATGAAATTACAACAACTTCGCTATATTGTTGAGGTGGTCAATCATAACCTGAATGTCTCATCAACGGCGGAAGGACTTTACACATCACAACCCGGGATCAGTAAACAAGTCAGAATGCTGGAAGACGAGCTAGGCATTCAAATTTTTTCCCGAAGCGGCAAGCACCTGACGCAGGTAACGCCAGCAGGACAAGAAATAATTCGTATCGCTCGTGAAGTCCTGTCGAAAGTCGATGCCATAAAATCGGTCGCCGGAGAGCACACCTGGCCGGATAAAGGCTCGCTGTATATCGCCACCACGCATACCCAGGCACGCTACGCGTTACCAAACGTCATCAAAGGCTTTATTGAGCGTTATCCCCGCGTTTCTTTGCATATGCACCAGGGCTCGCCGACACAAATTGCTGATGCTGTCTCTAAAGGCAATGCCGATTTCGCTATCGCCACAGAAGCGCTGCATCTGTATGAAGATTTAGTGATGTTACCGTGCTACCACTGGAATCGGGCTATTGTAGTCACTCCGGATCACCCGCTGGCAGGCAAAAAAGCCATTACCATTGAAGAACTGGCGCAATATCCGTTGGTGACATATACCTTCGGCTTTACCGGACGCTCAGAACTGGATACTGCCTTTAACCGCGCAGGGTTAACGCCGCGTATCGTCTTCACGGCAACGGATGCTGACGTCATTAAAACTTACGTCCGGTTAGGGTTGGGGGTAGGGGTTATTGCCAGCATGGCGGTGGATCCGGTCGCCGATCCCGACCTGGTGCGCGTTGATGCTCACGATATCTTCAGCCACAGTACAACCAAAATTGGTTTTCGCCGTAGTACTTTTTTGCGCAGTTATATGTATGATTTCATTCAGCGTTTTGCACCGCATTTAACGCGTGATGTCGTTGATGCGGCTGTCGCATTGCGCTCTAATGAAGAAATTGAGGTCATGTTTAAAGATATAAAACTGCCGGAAAAATAATTTCTTGCGTTATTTTCGGCACCTTTTATGTAGCGAAGGTGCCGGAATATATTCTCTTTTGTTGCTTATTTGTATACCGTGCACAATATTTTTATCCCTCATATTTATAGGGTAAATTACCTGTAAAGTAGTGTCTAATTACCCGCCTCGCAAACTCCAGTTTTCAAATATCTATTTCAGGTCAAAAGATTGAATTATTCACTGGAGACGATTCGTAAATTCGCTGGATTTTTGACTAAAGTTTCTTTAGGATTTGTCTCATCGTATGATTAATTACACCAATCGTTCAACGTCTTGCTGATAAGTGATGGCGATTATATGAGGTTAGCAATGCCTTCTGGAAATCAGGAACCCCGCCGGGACCCTGAATTAAAACGCAAAGCCTGGCTGGCGGTATTTCTTGGTTCTGCACTTTTCTGGGTGGTTGTCGCACTGCTGATTTGGAAAGTGTGGGGATAACTATGGTCGGTCAGGAGCAACTGGAGTCGTCACCATTATGTCAGCATAGTGACAATGAACCAGTAACGAAACGGGAATGTTCCGTCGTTATTCCAGACGACTGGCAACTAACAACGCAGCAGCAAGCCTTTATAGAACTGTTTGCTGAAGATGATCAGCCGAAACAATAATTATCATCATTCTTATTACCCATTTTTAATGAATTAAAGGGCTTTTAATACACCGCAGCAATAACAGGTTAAGTTATCTCAACACAAAGTAATAACCGTTAAGGGTGTAGCCTATGATCAACACAAATATGAAATATTGGTCCTGGATGGGCGCATTTTCTCTGTCGATGCTCTTCTGGGCCGAACTCCTCTGGATCATTACTCACTGATCCCTGACCCCGCTGCGGCGGGGTTTTCATTTGCTTTGCCACAAGGTTTCTCCTCTTTTATCAATTTGGGTTGTTATCAAATCGTTACGCAATGTTTGTGTTATCTTTAATATTCACCCTGAAGAGAATCAGGGCTTCGCAACCCTGTCATTAAGGAGGAGCTATGTCGTCAACCCTACGAGAAGCCAGTAAGGATACGTTGCAGGCCAAAGATAAAACTTACCACTACTACAGCCTGCCGCTTGCTGCCAAATCACTGGGCGATATCACCCGTCTGCCTAAGTCACTCAAAGTTTTGCTCGAAAACCTGCTGCGCTGGCAGGATGGTAACTCGGTTACCGAAGAGGATATCTACGCGCTGGTGGGATGGCTGAAAAATGCCCATGCTGACCGTGAAATTGCCTACCGCCCGGCAAGGGTGCTGATGCAGGACTTTACCGGCGTACCTGCCGTTGTTGATCTGGCGGCAATGCGCGAAGCGGTTAAACGCCTCGGCGGCGATACTGCAAAGGTTAACCCGCTCTCACCGGTCGACCTGGTCATTGACCACTCGGTGACCGTCGATCGTTATGGTGATGATGAGGCATTTGAAGAAAACGTGCGCCTGGAAATGGAGCGCAACCACGAACGTTATGTGTTCCTGAAATGGGGAAAGCAGGCGTTCAGTCGCTTTAGCGTCGTGCCGCCAGGCACAGGCATTTGCCATCAGGTTAACCTCGAATATCTCGGCAAAGCAGTGTGGAGCGAATTGCAGGACGGTGAATGGATTGCTTATCCGGATACACTCGTTGGTACTGACTCGCACACCACCATGATCAACGGCCTTGGCGTGCTGGGGTGGGGCGTTGGTGGGATCGAAGCCGAAGCCGCAATGTTAGGCCAGCCGGTTTCCATGCTTATCCCGGACGTAGTGGGCTTTAAACTCACCGGAAAATTACGTGAAGGTATTACCGCCACAGACCTGGTTCTCACCGTTACCCAAATGCTGCGCAAACATGGCGTGGTGGGGAAATTCGTCGAATTTTATGGTGATGGGCTGGATTCACTACCGCTGGCGGATCGCGCCACCATTGCCAATATGTCGCCAGAATATGGTGCCACCTGTGGCTTCTTCCCAATCGATGCTGTCACCCTCGATTACATGCGTTTAAGCGGGCGCAGCGAAGATCAGGTCAAGTTGGTCGAAAAATATGCCAAAGCGCAGGGCATGTGGCGTAAACCGGGCGATGAACCGATTTTTACCAGTACGTTAGAACTGGATATGAATGACGTTGAAGCGAGCCTGGCAGGGCCAAAACGCCCACAGGATCGCGTTGCACTGCCCGATGTACCAAAAGCATTTGCCGCCAGTAACGAACTGGAAGTAAATGCCACGCATAAAGATCGCCAGCCGGTCGATTATGTTATGAACGGACATCAGTATCAGTTACCTGATGGCGCGGTGGTCATTGCTGCGATAACGTCGTGCACCAACACCTCTAACCCAAGTGTGCTGATGGCCGCAGGTTTGCTGGCGAAAAAAGCTGTAACTCTGGGCCTCAAGCGGCAACCGTGGGTCAAAGCGTCGCTGGCACCAGGCTCGAAAGTCGTTTCTGATTATCTGGCAAAAGCGAAACTGACACCGTATCTGGATGAACTGGGATTTAACCTTGTGGGATACGGTTGTACCACCTGTATTGGTAACTCTGGTCCATTGCCCGATCCTATCGAAACGGCAATCAAAAAAGGCGATTTAACCGTCGGTGCGGTGCTGTCCGGCAACCGTAACTTTGAAGGCCGTATCCATCCGCTGGTTAAAACTAACTGGCTGGCCTCGCCGCCGCTGGTGGTTGCCTATGCGCTGGCGGGAAATATGAATATTAACCTCGCTTCTGAGCCTATTGGTCACGATCGTAAAGGCGATCCGGTATATCTGAAAGATATCTGGCCATCGGCACAAGAAATTGCCCGTGCGGTAGAACAAGTCTCCACAGAAATGTTCCGCAAAGAGTACGCAGAAGTTTTTGAAGGCACAGCAGAGTGGAAGGAAATTAACGTCACACGATCCGATACCTACGGTTGGCAGGAAGATTCAACCTATATTCGCTTATCGCCTTTCTTTGATGAAATGCAGGCAACTCCAGCACCTGTGGAAGATATTCACGGAGCGCGGATCCTCGCAATGCTGGGGGATTCGGTTACCACTGACCACATTTCTCCGGCGGGCAGTATTAAGCCCGATAGCCCGGCGGGGCGATATCTACAAGGTCGGGGTGTTGAGCGCAAAGACTTTAACTCCTACGGTTCGCGGCGTGGTAACCATGAAGTGATGATGCGTGGCACCTTCGCCAATATTCGCATTCGTAATGAAATGGTGCCTGGCGTTGAAGGGGGGATGACGCAGCATCTACCTGACAGTGATGTCGTCTCTATTTATGATGCCGCGATGCGCTATAAGCAGGAGCAAACGCCGCTGGCGGTGATTGCCGGGAAAGAGTATGGATCAGGCTCCAGCCGTGACTGGGCAGCAAAAGGTCCGCGTCTGCTTGGTATTCGTGTTGTGATTGCCGAATCGTTTGAACGAATTCACCGTTCGAATTTAATTGGCATGGGCATCCTGCCGCTGGAATTTCCGCAAGGCGTGACGCGTAAAACGTTAGGGCTAATCGGGGAAGAGAAGATTGATATTGTCGATCTGCAAAGTCTACAACCCGGTGCGACGGTTCCGGTGACGTTTACGCGCGCGGATGGTAGCCAGGAAGTCGTACCCTGCCGTTGTCGTATCGACACCGCGACGGAGTTGACCTACTACCAGAACGACGGCATTTTGCATTATGTCATTCGTAATATGTTGAAGTAACGAGTATTTGCTTGCCGGTTATTTTGCTTCCGGCAAGCAAATGAATTACACAATGCAAGAGGGTTATTTGTTCAGCAAATGACCCATTTTCTCGGCTTTGGTATCGAGATAATGTTCGTTATTAGGGTTACGACCTACAATCAACGGTACGCGTTCAACAATATTAATCCCTGCTTCGGTCAGAATTTCGACTTTTTTCGGGTTGTTGGTTAACAAGCGGACTTCATTGACGCCAAGGAGTTTGAACATATCAGCGCAAAGAGTGAAGTCGCGCTCATCAGCGGCGAAGCCTAACTGGTGGTTAGCCTCTACAGTATCGTAACCTTGATCCTGCAGTGCATAAGCGCGGATTTTATTCAGTAGACCAATGTTACGACCTTCCTGACGGTGATACAGCAAAATACCACGGCCTTCTTCGGCAATTTGCGTCAGTGCCGCTTCGAGCTGGAAGCCACAATCGCAGCGCAAGCTGAACAGGGCGTCACCGGTCAGACATTCGGAATGGACGCGCGCAAGTACCGGGGTATGCCCGGAAATATCGCCATAGACTAGCGCGACATGATCGTGTCCGGTTGCCAGTTCTTCAAATCCCACCATCAGGAAATCGCCCCATGGGGTTGGCAGTTTGGCTTCTGCCACACGTTTAAGCTGCATGAAATTCTCCAGATAATGCTGGTTCTGTATTGGCTTATTTTGCCATAACGAGAAGGGGTTCACCTAATCACGACGCGTCGATCGTTCACGGAATGGCACAAATCTGTCAATTTTTCCTGGAACTGGCATTTTCAGTTATGATTGTGGGACTTATCAAAAAGGAGATGCCATGCGTTCGATTGCCAGACGTACCGCAGTGGGAGCTGCACTATTGCTTGTTATGCCAGTAGCTGTATGGATTTCTGGCTGGCGTTGGCAACCAGGAGAACAAAGTTGGCTGTTAAAAGCGGCTTTTTGGGTTACTGAAACCGTTACCCAACCCTGGGGTATCATCACGCATCTGATTTTATTCGGCTGGTTTCTCTGGTGTCTGCGTTTTCGCATTAAGGCCGCCATTATGTTATTTGCCATTCTGGCGGCGGCGATCCTTGTGGGACAAGGTGTTAAATCCTGGATCAAAGACAAAGTTCAGGAACCACGACCTTTTGTTATCTGGCTGGAAAAAACACATCATATTCCGGTTGATGAGTTCTACACTTTAAAGCGAGCAGAACGCGGAAATATAGTGAAAGAACAGTTGGCTGAAGAGAATAATATCCCACAATATTTGCGTTCACACTGGCAGAAAGAGACGGGGTTTGCCTTTCCTTCCGGTCACACGATGTTTGCTGCCAGTTGGGCGCTGTTGGCCGTTGGTTTGCTATGGCCGCGTCGGCGAACGTTAACTATTGCTATCTTGCTGGTCTGGGCAACCGGAGTCATGGGAAGCCGCCTGCTGCTCGGGATGCATTGGCCACGCGATCTGGTGGTAGCTACGTTGATTTCGTGGGCGCTGGTGGCGGTAGCAACGTGGCTTGCACAACGAATTTGTGGGCCATTAACACCACCTGCGGAAGAAAATCGCGAAATTGCGCAACGAGAACAAGAAAGTTAACGCTGGTTGATTTTCCGAATTTAGCCCTTAAATCATCAACAATGCGCGTGGTTGCCATTTCGCAGACGGCGCGAAAATGGTACTTTAAAGGGCTATTGCGGTAAGTTGACCATAATTTATTCGCTCTAACCACATAACGGGAAGTAATGTGAAATATTTACTCATTTTCTTACTGGTGTTAGCGATCTTCGTGATTTCAGTCACGTTAGGTGCGCAGAACGATCAACAGGTGACGTTTAATTATCTGTTAGCGCAAGGGGAGTACCGTATTTCCACATTGCTGGCGGTATTGTTTGCTGCGGGGTTTGCTATCGGTTGGCTGATTTGCGGCCTGTTCTGGCTGCGAGTTCGTGTTTCCCTGGCGCGCGCTGAACGTAAAATAAAGCGACTGGAAAACCAGCTTTCACCCGCGACTGACGTGGCTGTAGCGCCGCATTCGTCAGCGGCGAAGGAATAACTTTCTATGCTGGAGTTGTTGTTTCTGCTTTTGCCTGTAGCCGCTGCCTATGGCTGGTATATGGGCCGCAGAAGTGCGCAACAAAACAAGCAAGATGAAGCCAACCGCTTGTCGCGTGATTACGTAGCGGGGGTTAATTTTCTGCTTAGTAATCAACAGGATAAGGCGGTAGACCTGTTTCTCGATATGCTTAAAGAGGATACGGGTACCGTTGAAGCCCACCTTACGCTCGGAAACCTGTTCCGTTCGCGTGGCGAAGTTGATCGCGCTATTCGCATCCATCAGACCCTAATGGAAAGCGCCTCGCTGACCTATGAACAGCGTCTGTTGGCGATTCAACAGCTGGGGCGTGATTACATGGCCGCCGGGTTATACGACCGCGCGGAAGACATGTTCAATCAACTGACCGATGAAACTGACTTCCGCATTGGCGCGCTGCAACAGTTGCTACAAATCTACCAGGCTACCAGCGAGTGGCAGAAAGCAATTGATGTTGCCGAACGCCTGGTGAAGCTGGGTAAAGATAAGCAGCGCGTCGAAATTGCTCATTTCTACTGCGAGATAGCCCTACAGCATATGGCCAGCGACGATCTCGATCGTGCCATGGCCTTGTTAAAAAAAGGTGCGGCGGCAGATAAAAACAGCGCCCGCGTATCCATCATGATGGGGCGCGTATTTATGGCGAAAGGAGAATACGCCAAAGCCGTCGAAAGTTTGCAACGCGTGATATCCCAGGACAGAGAACTGGTCAGCGAAACGCTGGAAATGCTGCAAACCTGCTACCAGCAGTTGGGTAAAACTGCCGAATGGGCAGAGTTCCTGCAGCGCGCGGTGGAAGAGAACACCGGTGCCGATGCTGAACTAATGCTTGCGGACATCATCGAAGCGCGCGACGGTAGTGAGGCCGCACAGGTCTATATTACGCGTCAGCTTCAGCGTCATCCGACCATGCGTGTGTTCCATAAGCTAATGGATTACCACTTAAATGAAGCGGAAGAAGGGCGTGCCAAAGAGAGTCTGATGGTGCTGCGTGACATGGTTGGCGAGAAGGTGCGTAGTAAGCCTCGTTATCGCTGCCAGAAATGTGGTTTTACCGCATACACCCTCTACTGGCATTGTCCATCTTGTCGGGCCTGGTCAACCATTAAACCGATTCGCGGTCTTGATGGCCTGTAATTTTTAAAAAAATCCGACTTTAGTTACAACATACTAATTATTGATGTTCCATTGTGCTCCGGTAACTCGGGCGCAGAAAAGCCTGCCAGGGGAGAAATCGCAACTGTTAATTTTTTATTTCCACGGGTAGAATGCTCGCCGTTTACCTGTTTCGCGCCACTTCCGGTGCCCATCATCAAGAAGGTCTGGTCATGACGTTAACTGCTTCATCTTCTTCCCGCGCTGTTACGAATTCTCCTGTGGTTGTTGCCCTTGATTATCATAATCGTGATGCCGCGCTGGCCTTTGTCGACAAGATCGACCCACGCGATTGTCGTCTGAAAGTCGGCAAAGAGATGTTTACGCTGTTTGGACCTCAATTTGTACGCGAACTTCAACAGCGTGGTTTTGATATCTTCCTCGACCTGAAATTTCACGATATTCCCAACACTGCAGCGCACGCTGTCGCTGCTGCAGCTGACTTAGGCGTGTGGATGGTGAATGTTCACGCCTCCGGTGGGGCGCGTATGATGACCGCAGCGCGTGAGGCACTCGTCCCGTTTGGCAAAGATGCACCGCTTTTGATTGCTGTGACGGTGTTGACCAGCATGGAAGCCAGCGACCTGGCCGATCTTGGCGTGACGCTGTCACCTGCAGATTATGCAGAACGTCTGGCGGCACTGACGCAAAAATGTGGCCTTGATGGTGTGGTGTGTTCTGCTCAGGAAGCTGTGCGCTTTAAACAGGTATTCGGTCAGGAGTTCAAACTGGTTACGCCGGGCATTCGTCCGCATGGGAGTGAAGCTGGTGACCAGCGCCGCATTATGACGCCAGAACAGGCGTTGGCGGCTGGTGTTGATTATATGGTGATTGGTCGCCCGGTAACGCAATCGGTAGATCCAGCGCAAACGCTGAAAGCGATCAACGCCTCTTTACAGCGGAGTGCATGATGAGTGATTCCAACAGCCGTCTGGTCTACTCAACGGAAACCGGACGTATTGATGAGCCAAAAGCGGCCCCTGTACGCCCTAAAGGTGACGGTGTGGTGCGTATTCAGCGTCAGACCAGTGGACGTAAAGGTAAGGGCGTTTGCTTGATTACCGGTGTCGATCTCGATGATGCCGAACTGACAAAACTGGCAGCGGAACTGAAGAAAAAATGCGGCTGCGGCGGGGCAGTTAAAGATGGAATTATTGAAATCCAGGGTGATAAGCGCGATTTATTAAAATCACTGCTTGAAGCGAAAGGGATGAAGGTAAAACTCGCCGGCGGTTAACATAAAAAGCCACGGATATATCCGTGGCTTTAGAATATTTTACTGTGTGTATTATTCAGTTATTTCGTACTGAACAGAATCAAGCGTATTATAATTGCGAGTCGATAATCGACATTTATTTACGATTATTTACCGACCTGGTGACCAATAACACCACCGACGGCTGCACCACCTAATGTACCCAGCGTACTGCCATCGGTCAGTACTGCACCGCCTAATGCACCTGCGCCCGCGCCAATTGCGGTGTTACGGTCTCGTTTAGACCAGTTAGAACAGGCACTCAGAGACATTGCCAGGGTAATTGCCAGAACAGCCGCGGTCATTTTTTTGCTCGTTACAAACATAATACTCTCTCCTGAATTTATGATTCACGGAAGTAAGCTCTCTATAACTATAATAGCTAAGAATAAGCCTGGTGAAATTATTCCGTGAAATCCGCTCGCGCGCAGGGTTATATCACGCAGGTGATAATGACTTCCTGTTATATCGCTGATAATAATTTTATATCTTGAGAGTGTTAATAACAGGTAAATAGTCTTAATTATCAACCAGGAATCATCTTAGAGCGGATGATTTGCAAAACAGCAAATCATCCGTAGAGAAGGGAAATGGTTAAATGTCAACGACGTGAACGGTGAGTTTACTGTGCTCAAGATGCATCAGATCGCTGGCGCGTATTTTCGAATCGGTAATCACGCGATTGAATCGCTCAACGGGGCCGATGGAGTATGAATGTACAGCACCAAATTTCGAGCTGTCAGTCAGGACTATCGCTTCGCACTCTTTTTCCAGCACGGCATTGACCACATCGGTACGCATCATATCGCGACCGGTAAACCCAGTTTCAGGTTGCCAGCCATCAATACCAATAAATGCTTTGCTGAAATGCACCTGTTGGATGCACTGGCGTGTCAAAGGACCAACCATACTTTCGCTTTTTTTCTGGTACACGCCACCGAGCAAAATGACTTCACAAGGCGCGTCTTTCAGCAAATGCGCGATGTAGCTGCTGACCGTGATGATCGTGACATTTTTCTTCTGCTCGCCCAGAGTCCGGGCGAGCAGGGCATTGCTGCTGCCATTTTCGATAAAGATGGTTTCGCCCGGTTGAACCAGTGACGCGGCAAACTCGGCGAGTTCACGCTTCAGCGTATAGTTGTTCATCATACGGGTTTCGACGTCATCACTATCAAGCGAAACTGCAAAACCATGTGCACGGCGGAGGTAACTCAGTTTTTCGAGGGTGTTGAGATCCTGGCGAATGGTAACTTCAGAAACTCCAGTGGCTTTTGCCAGATCGGTTACGCTAACCTGACCCTGGTCAATGACCATCTGTAGAATAGTTTGTTGTCGGGAATTCATCGCTGTAATTCTTATAACGTTATAATACTTAATAAAAAAATACTGACGCGCCGGGCATCCTCAAATAGGAAAACCTGAAGGCACGATTGTTAAATCTCCCACGGTGCCTTCGGGATGTCTGGCGTAGATTCAGCAACCTGGCGCAAGAGTTCTGCTTTAAGTATCTCGAGATTATGGATCGCAGAGTGGTAATCGCCTGCCACAAGGATATCTAACACAATATCAATACGTTCGGCAACGCGCTGGGCATCAAATTCAGACATCAAGGACATCCTTATAGCAAAAGGGAGAAAATGAATAATGCAAAAATTGCCGCTAAAAGAGAAGTGTTTAACAGCAACGGTTAATTATCATCCGGGAATACGATATATAATTACAGAATATATCGCTAAGTATATATATTCATCTACTTATGCGCGCTTCAGATAGCGTTTATACCAGCGTTCGAAGGCGACGGCGGGCATCGGTTTGGCAAACAAAAATCCTTGCCGCTCATTGATCCCGTTCTTGGTTAAAAAAGCATCTTCCTTTTTACTCTCCACTCCTTCAGCGATCACCTGAAGATTCAATGCCTGGGCCACAGCGACGATCGCCCGGACCAGCGACTGCGATACAGGTTGTTTGTGAATATCTCGAACAAAAACCTGGTCAAGTTTAATCGCATCGATCGGAAAGCGCGCCAGTTGCGAAAGTGAAGAGTAGCCGGTACCAAAATCGTCCAGATGCACTTGCGCACCTAGTTGGCTAAATTGTTGAATAACAGACAGTGCCAGTTCATCATTCTCAATCAGGCAGCTCTCCGTCAGTTCAACATCAATAGGGCAGTATTCAAAATTGAGTTCCTGGAGAACCTGTTTCAGGGCGGTGAAAATGGTTTGATCGGCGAGCTGACGTGCAGAAATGTTTACCGCCACTCGCAGGTTAATGCCTTTATCCCGCCACTTCGCCACCTGGCGTACGACATCGAGAATCACCCAACGGCCTAAAGGCACAATTAGCCCTGACTCTTCGGCGTAGGAAATAAAGTCCAACGGTGGAATCAACCCACGTTCAGGTGACTGCCAACGTACTAAAGCTTCCAGACTGCGTACTTCGCCACGCCAGGTGATTTTCGGTTGATAGTGAATAACCAACTGATCGTTTTCCAGTGCTTTACGCAAGTTGGTATCCAGCCAGAGATATTCAAATACCCGCTGATTCATTTCTGGGGTAAAAACGCAAAATTGTCCTCGTCCGCCTTCCTTCGCTGTGTACATTGCTGTGTCGGCGTGACGAATAATAGCCGCGCTGTCCGAACCATGTTCGGGAGAGAGTGAAATACCCACTGAACAGCTGGTATAAACTTCAATTAAACCAATGCGGAATGGGAGTCGTAAGCGGGTCAAAATTCGTGATGCCATTGCTTCCAGCGCGCTTTGTGAGGTATTGGATGCCAGTACCAGAAACTCATCGCCACCTGGACGCGCCAACACCTGATCATGTTCGAGACAGCTTAAAATGGCCAATGACACTTCGCGTAATAGCTGGTCACCAAACAAATGCCCATAAGCGTCGTTGACCTTTTTAAAATTATCCAAATCAATATACACAACCCCAACTTTATTGTTATCTGCCTGATTAATGGCGTGATCGATTAACTCCTGCATTGCGTTACGATTCGGCAGTCCGGTGATACTGTCGGTATTTGCCAGAATACGCAGTCGCTCCTGAGCGCGGCGCTCTTCGGTAATGTCGGTGCCGGAACAGATTAAAAAAATCTCGTTCTTGCCACTGCCGCTGTGGACAAATTTATTGCGAAACAGAAACAGCCGCTGGCCTTTACGTGTTGGTATCCACAGTTCGACTTCATATGCATTGCCGCTTCGAAAAAATACACGGTTATTGCGCCTGGATGCCGCAGCTTCACGACGGCTCATAAACAGTTTAAACACGCTTTGCCCAATGACGTCGTGTTCTTTCAACCCTGTGTAATCTTCACATAACCGATTGAAGCGTTGGATATTCCCCCGACTGTCGAGAATCACTATTGCGGAATGTGCTTCAGAAACTACCTGCTCAGCAAAGGAAAGCCCGTGTGATAAATCACGAGCAACCGCCGGTGTATCATGCCATGCCGACGCGTTGCCAGCCCATTCCCGTTTATTGATTTTTCGTCCTACCAGATGCACAGAAAGATCGCTTTCATCGACGGTCAGACTCATCATCAGGCTGGAAGTGATGACCGTCATTTCCCTGATGCGAGCAGCCTGTTCGGCAGATAACTGCAACGTACGTTCAGGTTCTGTGGTTTCGGTGGTAGAAAAGCGCAAAACATCGCTGCTTTCCGTCAACCGCCAGTATGGATTGTGCGATCCGAGAAAGTTGTACAACGTTGTGGACTCCCTAACGGTTTTCATGATGCATATCCTCCGGTTAACAGCGGAGTCCGCGGTTAAATAAAAGGAACAACATGACTTACATGAAATTAACGGCGGCTAAACGCATTGTTTTTTTTATCTATTTATTTGTAATCCAGTTTTGGAAAAACGCCAGTTTTCAAACGAAAGTCAGTTAAAAATCTGCCGGGATATGGCGAAGGTGGAGCGGGGAAATAAACGGCCCATTCATGAGGAATGGGCCGTGAAAGGAGATTACGCGACCGGGCGTGCAATAATGCTGCGGGTTTCCATGCGGACTTCGGCAATGGTGACGTCAATAACGTCGGTCACTTTGTAAGCCGTTTCACCTTTAATTTGTACAGTGCCGTTTTCCTGGCTGCAAACCAGTTCATCGCGCACAGCGTGTAAGAAAGGTGCTGGAATAAAGGCGATAGCGCCGTTATCAACCAAACGCACACGCATGCCGCCACGGCTGATATCGACAATTTCCGCCGCGAAACGGGTGTCAGTCCCGGCTTTGTCTTTCAGGAAGCGCGCGTATAACCAGTCGCCAACATCACGTTCTGCCATTCGGTTGAGACGGCGACGCTCGGCCATTTGGACAGTGATTTCATCCTGCGGACGCGTCGCAGTTTCGCCTTTGATAACCGCTTTCAGCAGACGGTGGTTGATCATGTCGCCATATTTACGGATTGGCGAAGTCCAGGTGGCGTATGCTTCCAGACCGAGGCCAAAGTGAGGACCGGGTTCAGTGCTAATTTCAGCAAATGACTGGAAGCGACGAATGCGGCTGTCGAGGAAACCAGTTGGTTGCGCATCCAGTTCACGACGCAGTTTGCAGAAACCGTCCAGCGTGAGCACTTCTTCGGCATTGACATGCAGACCATGGGTTTTCAGCAACGCCGCCAGCGCGTCGGCATTCGCCGGATCAAAGCCCATATGCACGTTATAGATGCCAAAACCGAGCTTATCGCGCAGTACGCGGGCCGCACAAATGTTCGCGGCAATCATCGCTTCTTCGACGATACGATTGGCAATGCGACGAGGCTCGGCGACGATATCCAGCACTTCACCTTTTTCACCGAGAATAAAGCGGTAATCCGGGCGATCTTTAAATACCAGTGCGTGGTTATTACGCCACTCGCCACGGCGTTGGCAAATTTGCGCTAACAAACGGACTTGTTCGGCAATTGCTTCACTTTCAGGCTGCCAGTCACCGGTATTTTCCAGCCAGTCAGAGACCTGGTCATACACCAGCTTCGCTTTGGATTCGATGGTGGCGGCAAAGAATTCGATATTATCTTCAATGGTGCCATCAGCGGAGAGCGTCATGCGGCATGCCAGCACCGGGCGGACTTCATTGGCGCGCAGTGAGCAGAGATCGTCAGAAAGCTCGCGAGGCAGCATAGGGATGTTGAAGCCAGGCAGATAGTTGGTGAATGCGCGAATTTTCGCGGTTTTGTCCAGCTTGCTGCCTTCAGCAATCCACGCGGTTGGATCGGCAATCGCCACAATCAGCTGCAGTTTGTCATCCGGCAACGCCTTAGCGAAAAGGGCATCATCCATATCTTCTGTGCTGGCACTGTCGATGGTGACAAAATCCAGCGCTGTCAGATCTTCACGAACCAGACCTTCATCAAGCATTTCTGTAGCGACGCCGTCTGGTGCTTCTTTTTCCAGGTTATGGCGCGCCAGGGTAACCCACCACGGTACAAAGTGGTCGTCACCAAAAGTGATGTATTGTGTTAGTTCAGCATAGAAAGAACGATCGCCTTTCAACGGATGACGGCGCATTTCGGCAACCGCCCAGTCGCCTTCTTTAAACTCGTGGTTCAGGCCACGGGCTGCGCGGCAAGGAATGGCGTCTTTTAAGAGTGGATGATCAGGAACGATGGCCAGACGGTCATTTTTGCCCTGAACTTTACCCACGAAACGAGTCAGAAACGGTTCAACCAGTTCTTCTGGCTCTGCGGATTCACGTTCTTTTTCACTGTGGATCACCGCGATAATTCGGTCGCCATGCATGACTTTTTTCATCTGCGGCGGCGGAATGAAATAACTTTTTTGCGCGTCGACTTCCAGGAAGCCAAAGCCTTTTTCTGTGGCTTTTACCACCCCTTCAGCGCGTGGCGTCTGGGAATGCAGTTGCTGTTTAAGCTGCGCTAGCAGCGGGTTGTCCTGAAACATAATTGTCTATTTTGGTGGCCATTAGAGCTGCTGACAGTTTTACGCGAATCTGTCTGACGCGGCAAGGTTAATATGTCTCACCCAACGCGATTTTTAAGCGATTTATCCAGCCACACAGCCCGCTCCATACCAGCAGATTAATAATCTGCGTTGATGATTTTTCGTGTTCGAGTAATGGGCTGAACTGGGCGGCGCTAAAGCGATCGGGTGCTCGGGTCAGCCATTGTATCGCCTGAACGGTAGCGCGCTCAACAGAATCACGGTCAGCCCATTGGTTAATTTCATTTTCGCCCTTACGGAGAAGGGGGCTGATTTTTTTATATTCATTTGATGAATTCATACAGGCGGCAAAACAAGCAGGACTGCCATTAATACGCGCGCATAACAACGCCGCAAGCTTATTATCCGGCTGTGTATTGACCCGTGTGCTGTTTAACAACTTTTCGAGAAGGGAAAGTGAAATAGGGTGGAGAGAGAGCGTTTCAGCCAGTTGGCACAGTTCTGCAGTTGAACTTTTTGTCTGTTCTTCAGGGAGTTTTTCCACCTCATAGCAGCTTCGCCAGCGTATTGATTCAACCGTAAACAGTGACGCGTCGGCGTAGTTTTGTATCTCCAGACCGGGTAACCAGCGTACCGGATGCCCGAGATAAGCCTGAAATGTCGCAATTGTCCGCGCCTGAAAGCCAATAAAACCAATTATTTGGTTGATTATCACACAGTCCCAGGCAGTAAGACCGACGTCATTCAGATGTTGGCGCGATCGGTTGTCGATAATAGAAGGCGAGCTGGCCAGTTGGCGGGCATATTGCGTGATTTGTGCCAACCGATGATTACTTTCCCTGGAGGAATCAGGACCGGGGAGCGGCGTAAGTCGCGCCGAATAGTAGTTACATAACCGCTGGACGCCGCAAACCTGAGCAACCGTCAGGGCCGTCGACAAGCGTTCATAAGCGGTGAAGGTCTGTGAACGGGTCACAGTAAGCTGGTCAGGGAACAACTCCGCTGCAAGAATGCGCGCCGGGACCATCCATGAAAGGAAGGGGGCCAGCGTTTCCTCATCAAGGATCACGTCGAGCAGAAAGGGATCGCGAACCTTTGCGGCTTCCGGGACCAGAGGCAGAACGTCATTCTCCGCAGTACTGGATTGCGTTTCATGATACCAGTGGCTTTTGCCGGTGATGTGGCGTTGTTCCATGGGCGCTCCTTGGTCGTAAAGGAAATCGTTATCCTGACGCAAGGCGGGAAGGGGAGAAAGACGGATCGGCGATAACAAATATCAGAAAGGTATAACAGAGATAACGGGCGGCAGAACGCCGCCCATCTTGACCAACAGAACGATTATTTCAGTTCGAGTTCGTTCATTGCAGCGATGCTGAAACCGCCGTCAACGTGGACCACTTCACCGGAGATACCGGCAGAGAGATCGGAGCACAGGAATGCCGCAGAGTTACCCACATCTTCAATAGTAACGGTACGGCGAATCGGGGTAACGGCTTCGCAATGAGCCAGCATTTTGCGGAAGTCTTTGATACCGGAAGCCGCCAGAGTACGGATCGGACCAGCAGAGATGGCGTTAACACGCACACCTTCCGGACCCATCGCGTTCGCCATATAGCGCACGTTCGCTTCCAGAGACGCTTTTGCCAGACCCATAACGTTGTAGTTCGGGATAGCGCGCTCAGCGCCAAGGTAGGAAAGGGTCAGCAGGGCAGAGCCCGGATTCAGCATGGAGCGGCAAGCTTTTGCCATTGCAACGAAGCTGTAGGAGCTGATGTCGTGGGCAATTTTGAAGCCTTCACGAGTAACGGCGTTAACATAGTCACCATCCAGCTGATCGCCCGGTGCAAAACCAATGGAATGTACAAAGCCGTCAAATTTCGGCCATACTTTACCCAGTTCAGCGAACATGGTGTCGATGCTGGCATCTTCTGCAACATCGCACTGCAGAACGATGTCAGAACCCAATTGAGCGGCAAATTCTTCTACGCGGCCTTTCAGTTTGTCGTTCTGGTAGGTGAATGCCAGTTCAGCTCCTTCGCGGTGCATCGCCTGAGCGATACCGTAGGCGATGGACAGTTTGCTGGCAACACCGGTTACCAGAATGCGCTTACCGGAAAGAAAACCCATAGCTTTAATCCTTATTGTTGATACTTGTTGTGCCTGAAAATCAGGCGATTCGTCGTTTTAGTAAACAGTACGAACAGATAAACGGTTATTATAATCAACCTGGCTGTGGGTGGCTATAGTTGCGCTTTCTGTAGCGGAGAGAAGCTGCGGTACAGAGCATTTTGCGTTATCTACTCCTGACGCCTGCAAGGGGGAGGTTGGGGAAATATCTTATAGAATCTGACTTTGAAACTATTCGTATTAGCTCCGATAAGTTTGATGATGAAAACAGAACTGGCGACAACAAGTCGCTGTCTTTCTGATGAATTGACTCCAACTTAATATTGTCAACTATCTTCACAGAATCTCCACAATCTCTTCATTATCAGAATATGCATCATGAATAAATAAAAATACTTTCCATTACTTTGGAGAAACGTATAATTAGCAAAAATGAGAATGATCATTCTCACTAAGTGATAGGCCAGGAGACAGAAATGACCAGCAAGCTGGAGATACGCCACAAACAGCGTCAGGATGAAATCATTAACGCCGCCCGTCGGTGTTTTCGTCGCTGCGGATTTCATGCCGCCAGTATGTCGCAAATTGCCAGTGAAGCTCAGCTTAGCGTGGGTCAGATATATCGCTACTTCGCCAACAAAGACGCCATTATTGAAGAGATGGTTCGCCGTATCATCGACTTTCGTATTGCCCAAATGGACATTGACGCGCGTACCGATCACTTCCCGGAAGTCCTTGCCTTGCGTAAATCCTTAAATGAGGACGACGACGCGCTGATGCTGGAAGTGGCTGCAGAAGCCACACGCAACCCGCGGGTTATGGCAATGCTTGAAGAAGCTGACGCCAGAATGTTCGCTAACGGTTGTGCACATATGAAAAGAATGCATCCCCATCTTAGCGACGAGCACATTCGTTGCTGCGTTGAAGTGTTTGCTACCATGATGGAAGGTACGGTTTATCGTCGTTTAACACCGCAAAAAAGCGATCCACAACATCTGCAGGAAATATATCAGGATATTGTTAGTATGTTGATAAATAAATAAGAACAGAATTAACCAATAGCGGGGGATATTAATCCCCCTTATTTCATTGCGAAATTCATTTCGCGATGCGGGTTCGTTATAACTGAATATCCCTGACATATCCTCATTAATTTCAATGAGGAGGGTATTTCTCACCCTGGAGAAAATAATGAAGTATATAGCAACATCTGTAGTGGCAATGCTGCTCTTATCGGGTTGTGATAATACGCAAAGTAACAATTCATCCCCGTCAGAAACAGAAGTCGGCGTTGTTACGCTCAAATCTCAACCGGTTTCGGTAGTCAGTGAATTAACCGGACGCACCAGTGCTGCGCTCAGTGCTGAAGTACGTCCGCAGGTTGGGGGAATTATCCAGAAACGCTTATTTAAGGAAGGTGATCTGGTCAAGGCTGGACAACCTCTCTACCAGATTGATGCGGCCAGTTATCAGGCTGCATGGAATGAAGCCCGGGCAGCATTACAACAAGCACAGGCACTGGTAAAAGCCGATTGCCAGAAAGCGCAGCGTTATGCCCGACTGGTGAAAGAGAATGGTGTTTCACAACAGGATGCTGATGATGCTCAGTCTACCTGTGCACAAGATAAAGCCAGTGTAGAGGCGAAAAAAGCCGCACTGGAAACTGCGCGCATTAATCTTGACTGGACCACGGTAACCGCACCGATTTCGGGGCGTATTGGTATTTCGTCGGTAACCCCTGGCGCACTGGTGACCGCGTCGCAGGATACAGCGTTAACGACTATTCGTGGTCTGGATACAATGTATGTCGACCTCACTCGCTCCAGTGTCGATTTATTACGTCTGCGTAAACAGTCACTGGCGACCAACAGTGACACCATGAGCGTCTCACTTATTCTGGAAGATGGCACAACCTACAGCGAAAAAGGGCGTCTGGAACTCACCGAAGTCGCTGTAGATGAGTCTACCGGTTCGGTGACATTACGGGCGATTTTCCCCAATCCACAACAGCAGTTATTACCGGGAATGTTTGTTCGCGCTCGTGTCGATGAAGGCGTGATGGAAGACGCTATTCTCGCGCCGCAACAGGGCGTCACGCGCGATGCTAAAGGCAATGCAACTGCGCTGGTGGTGAATAAAGACAATAAAGTAGAGCAGCGAACGCTCGAAACGGGAGAAACGTATGGTGATAAATGGCTGGTGCTGAACGGCCTGCACAACGGCGACCGACTGATTGTTGAAGGTTCTGCCAAAGTCACTTCAGGGCAGACCGTCAAGGCTGTTGAAGTTCAGGCTAATGGAGGCAACGCCTGATGTTTTCGCGCTTTTTTGTTCGCCGCCCGGTCTTTGCCTGGGTTATCGCCATTTTGATTATGTTGGCGGGGATTCTGGCTATTCGCACATTGCCCGTCGCGCAATATCCTGACGTTGCGCCACCGACCATTAAAATTTCAGCCACTTATACTGGTGCTTCTGCCGAAACGCTGGAGAACAGCGTGACTCAGGTTATCGAGCAACAACTCACTGGGCTTGATAATTTACTCTATTTCAGCTCAACCAGTAGCTCTGATGGTTCGGTCAGTATTAATGTGACCTTTGAACAAGGTACCGATCCAGATACTGCACAGGTTCAGGTGCAGAATAAAATTCAGCAGGCGGAGTCGCGCCTACCCAGCGAAGTGCAGCAAACGGGTGTTACGGTGGAGAAATCACAAAGCAACTTTTTGCTGATTGCTGCCGTGTATGACACCACTGACAAAGCCTCCAGTTCGGATATCGCCGACTGGCTGGTCAGTAACGTTCAGGACCCCCTGGCGCGTGTTGAAGGTGTGGGGAGTCTGCAAGTCTTTGGCGCGGAATACGCTATGCGCATCTGGCTTGACCCGGCCAAACTGGCGTCTTACTCGCTAATGCCTTCAGACGTGCAAAGTGCTATTGAAGCGCAAAACGTGCAGGTTACTGCCGGGAAAATAGGGGCATTGCCTTCACCGAATACTCAGCAACTGACCGCAACGGTACGTGCGCAGTCTCGCTTGCAGACGGTGGATCAGTTCAAAAATATTATCGTGAAAAGCCAGTCAGACGGCGCAGTTGTTCGTATAAAAGATGTGGCTCGCGTTGAGATGGGCAGTGAAGATTATACCGCTATCGGCAAACTTAACGGTCACCCGTCTGCCGGGGTTGCTGTAATGCTTTCGCCCGGTGCGAATGCGCTGAATACGGCGACGCTGGTCAAGGATAAGATTGCCGAATTCCAGCGGAACATGCCGCAGGGATACGACATCGCATACCCGAAAGACAGCACTGAATTTATTAAAATCTCTGTAGAGGACGTAATTCAGACGCTGTTTGAAGCCATCGTATTGGTGGTTTGCGTGATGTATTTATTCCTGCAAAACCTGCGTGCCACACTGATTCCGGCGTTAGCTGTCCCCGTCGTTTTGCTGGGCACATTCGGCGTTCTTGCGTTGTTTGGCTATTCGATTAATACCCTGACGTTGTTTGCAATGGTGCTGGCGATCGGCTTGCTGGTGGACGATGCCATTGTGGTGGTGGAGAACGTCGAACGCATTATGCGTGACGAAGGGTTGCCCGCGCGTGAAGCCACGGAAAAATCAATGGGCGAGATTTCTGGCGCACTGGTTGCCATTGCGCTGGTGTTGTCAGCCGTATTCCTGCCTATGGCCTTCTTTGGGGGATCTACGGGGGTAATTTATCGTCAGTTTTCGATAACCATTATCTCCGCAATGCTGCTTTCCGTGGTAGTGGCATTGACCTTGACTCCCGCCCTGTGCGGTTCCGTCCTCCAGCATGTTCCGCCACATAAAAAAGGCTTTTTCGGCGCATTTAACCGCTTTTATCGCCGTACTGAAGATAAATATCAGCGAGGCGTAATTTATGTCCTGCGCCGTGCTGCTCGAACGATGGGGCTTTATGTCGTACTGGGTGGTGGAATGGCCCTGATGATGTGGAAACTGCCGGGCAGTTTCTTACCCACTGAAGACCAGGGCGAAATCATGGTGCAGTACACGCTGCCGGCCGGGGCGACCGCTGCCCGTACAGCAGAAGTGAATCGCCAGATTGTTGACTGGTTCCTGATTAATGAGAAAGCAAATACCGATGTCATCTTTACCGTTGATGGTTTCAGTTTTAGCGGCAGCGGACAGAACACCGGGATGGCGTTTGTTTCGTTGAAAAACTGGTCTCAACGTAAAGGGGCAGAAAACACCGCCCAGGCTATCGCCCTACGGGCTACCAAAGAGCTGGGCACAATTCGTGATGCCACGGTATTTGCGATGACGCCGCCAGCCGTTGATGGGCTGGGCCAAAGCAATGGTTTTACGTTTGAATTGTTAGCTAACGGTGGAACCGATCGTGAAACACTGCTGCAAATGCGTAATCAGTTGATAGAAAAAGCGAATCAAAGTCCGGAGTTACATTCTGTACGCGCCAATGATTTGCCACAAATGCCGCAATTGCAGGTAGATATTGATAGTAATAAAGCGGTGTCATTAGGGTTGAGTTTGAATGATGTCACCGACACCCTGTCCAGTGCGTGGGGCGGTACTTATGTGAATGACTTTATTGACCGTGGTCGTGTGAAAAAAGTCTACATTCAGGGCGACAGCGAATTTCGTTCCGCGCCGTCAGACTTAGGTAAATGGTTTGTGCGCGGCAGCGATAACGCCATGACACCATTCTCTGCTTTTGCGACCACCCGCTGGCTGTATGGACCGGAAAGACTGGTGCGCTACAACGGCTCGGCAGCCTATGAAATTCAGGGCGAAAACGCGACTGGCTTTAGTTCCGGCGATGCAATGACAAAAATGGAGGAACTGGCAAACAGTCTTCCTGCGGGAACAACATGGGCCTGGAGTGGTTTGTCATTGCAGGAGAAACTGGCCAGCGGTCAGGCATTAAGTCTGTATGCAGTTTCTATTCTGGTGGTTTTCCTCTGCCTTGCAGCACTGTACGAAAGCTGGTCAGTCCCGTTCTCGGTCATTCTGGTGATCCCTCTGGGGCTTCTTGGCGCGGCGCTGGCGGCCTGGATGCGTGATTTAAACAACGACGTTTACTTCCAGGTAGCGCTATTAACTACTATCGGCTTGTCGTCGAAAAACGCCATTCTGATTGTGGAATTTGCTGAAGCGGCGGTTGCAGAGGGCTATTCCTTGAGTCGTGCGGCATTACGCGCGGCGCAGACTCGTTTACGCCCAATCATCATGACCTCGCTGGCGTTTATTGCGGGGGTAATGCCGCTGGCGATAGCAACCGGCGCAGGGGCGAACAGCCGCATCGCCATTGGTACGGGCATTATTGGCGGCACGCTGACCGCTACATTACTGGCCATTTTCTTCGTTCCTCTGTTTTTTGTACTGGTGAAACGTTTGTTTGCCGGTAAACCGCGCCGTCAGGAGTAAGTTATGTTGCGTCGTTCTCTTATTTTTCTGGTGTTGTTGAGTGCGGGATGTGTCTCGCTCGATCCTCACTACAGTACGCCTGAATCCCCAATCCCGGCGACCTTGCCGGGAGCACAGGGCCAGGGGAAGGCAATCAGCCATGACTGGCAGCAGGTGATCCACGATCCCCGATTGCAGCAGGTAGTAACCATTGCACTGAACAGTAACCGCGATGTGCAAAAAGCGATTGCTGATATTGACTCAGCACGGGCGCTCTATGGGCAAACTAATGCGTCGTTATTTCCGACGGTGAATGCGGCCTTAAGTTCGACTCGCAGTCGTTCGCTGGCGAATGGTACGGGAACAACTGCCGAGGCTGACGGCACGGTGTCCAGTTATACGTTAGATCTGTTTGGTCGTAATCAGAGTTTATCTCGGGCGGCGCGGGAAACCTGGCTTGCCAGTGAATTTACAGCCCAGAACACTCGTTTAACGCTGATTGCTGAAATCAGCACCGCCTGGCTGACACTGGCGGCTGATAACAGCAACCTGGCCCTGGCAAAAGAAACGATGGCCAGTGCAGAAAACTCATTGAAAATTATCCAGCGCCAGCAACAGGTTGGCACGGCGGCAGCGACAGATGTCAGTGAGGCGATGAGTGTTTATCAGCAAGCGCGCGCCAGCGTTGCCAGCTATCAGACACAAGTGATGCAGGATAAAAATGCGCTGAACTTACTGGCAGGTACAACGCTTGCGGAAAATCTGCTACCGGGAACACTGGAAAGCCTGCCGGAACAAATGATAAGTCTGGTTCCTGCGGGAGTATCATCTGATGTTCTGCTGCGTCGCCCGGATATCCAGGAAGCGGAACATAATTTGAAGAGCGCCAATGCAGATATTGGCGCGGCGCGGGCTAACTTTTTCCCGACGATTTCGCTGACTGCCAGTGCCGGTGTGGGCAGTGACGCATTGTCGTCGTTGTTCAGCCACGGAATGCAGATCTGGTCATTTGCACCATCGGTCACATTACCGCTGTTCACTGGCGGAAGTAATCTGGCGCAGCTTCGTTACGCAGAAGCACAAAAGCGTGGGCTCATTGCCACCTATGAAAAAACCGTTCAGAGCGCATTTAAAGATGTCGCTAACGCACTGGCGCGGCGGACCACGCTTGAAGAGCAACTGGATGCACAGCGCCAGTATGTTAAAGCTGAGCAACAAACGGTCGATGTTGGCTTGCGTCGCTATCAGGCGGGTGTTGGTGATTACCTGACCGTGTTGACGGCGCAGCGCAGCTTGTGGAGCGCACAGCAGGAGCTGCTGGCACTGCAACTGACTGATTTTACAAACCGAATCACGCTCTGGCAGTCGCTGGGCGGCGGCATGTCATCACTCAAGTAAGGAATAATATGGCTAGAGTCTCTCTTTCATGGGCATTGATTCTTGGTCTTTTAGCCGGTATCGGCCCGATGTGTACCGATCTTTATTTGCCGGCTTTGCCGGAGATGTCTGAGCAACTGGCGGCAACCACGGCCATAACGCAATTAACCCTGACCGCATCACTGATTGGTCTTGGCGTCGGACAACTGTTATTTGGCCCTCTGAGCGACAAAATAGGGCGTAAACGTCCGTTAATCTTGTCGTTGCTATTGTTTATTGTTTCTTCCATTTTGTGCGCGACAACGAACAATATTTACTGGCTGGTGGTCTGGCGTTTTATTCAAGGGATCGCGGGGGCGGGTGGTTCGGTGCTCTCTCGTTCTATTGCTCGTGACAAATATCAGGGAGTAACGTTGACCCAGTTTTTTGCGCTGTTAATGACGGTGAATGGCCTGGCACCGGTGTTGTCGCCAGTGCTGGGCGGGTACATTGTTAGCACTTTTGACTGGCGCACTTTATTCTGGGTAATGGCTGAAATTAGCACCGTACTGTTGCTGGGCTGCCTGTTATTTATTAATGAGACCTTGCCAGAAAATAAAAGGGGCTCATCATTGCTATTAACCGGACGAAGCGTGGTGCAGAACCGCCTTTTTATGCGCTTTTGCCTGATTCAAAGTTTTATGCTGGCCGGTTTGTTTGCGTATATCGGCTCTTCGTCGTTCGTGTTGCAGAAGGAATTTGGCTTTAGTCCAATACAATTTAGCCTGGTGTTTGGCCTTAACGGCATCGGACTTATCATTGCTTCATGGATCTTCTCGCGCCTGGCGCGACGGATTAACGCGATGACATTGTTGCGAGGTGGCCTGATAGCGGCAATTTTGTGTGCATTGCTCACGGTCTTATGCGCATGGGTACAATTGCCCATTCCGGCACTGGTGGCATTATTTTTCACCATCGCATTTTGTAGCGGCATCGGCACTGTTGGCGGGGCAGAGGCTATGAGTGCAGTAGGGACGCAGGAATCTGGAACGGCGTCTGCGTTGATGGGGATGAGCATGTTTGTCTTCGGCGGTATAGCCGCGCCATTGTCGGGAATTGGCGGAGAAACACTGTTAAAAATGAGTCTGGCAATTACGGTGTGTTATACGCTGGCATTGCTGGTTGCTCTCACCAGAATCGACAATCAAAAGTAATGAACACCTCATCCTGAGGGGGGCCCTGTCAGGATGAGGTGCAAAACACTAACGGTCCTTACGCCACGCATCTGCCGTCAATGCCTCGCCAAAATGACCGGCAATAAGCCGTTTGGTGAGTTCATGCAGCGGCGATGCCAGCACATCGGCGGTGCTGCCTCGCTCGACAACCTCGCCCTGATGCATCACCAGTACCTGGTCGCTAATGTGCTTCATCATCCCGATATGCTGGGTGACATAAATATACGAAATGCCCTGTTTTTCCTGTAATTCCAGCATCAGATTAATCAACTGCGAACGCATCGACATATCCAGTGAGGCGAGGGCTTCATCGGCAATAATGACTTTTGGGCGCAATATCAGCGCGCGCGCCAGCCCCAGACGCTGTTTTTGCCCGGGTGCCAACATATGCGGATAGTAACTGACGTGATCCGGTAGCAGCCCAACCATCCGCATCGTTTCAATAATCTGTTTGCGACGCTGTTCCGGTTCCAGGTCGGTGTTCAGGCGCAGTGGAAAATCCAGAATTTGCGAGATACGTTGACGGGGATTCAACGAGGTCGAAGGATCCTGAAAAATCATGCGAATACGCTGACTGCGGAAGGAATAATCGCCAAAATGCAGCGGATGATCGTCAATCAATAACTCGCCGCTGGTAGGTTCTATCATTCCCGCCAGCATTTTTGCCAGCGTGGATTTACCCGAACCATTCTCGCCGATAATCGCCAGTGTCTGGCCTTCACGTAGCGTAAAGCTCAAGGGTTTTACCGCTTCTACGGTCTGACGACGAAACCAGCCGGTCCGGTAGCGGAACGTTTTACTTAAATTACGCACTTCAAGTAGCGTTTCGATCATCTCACTCTTTCTCCATGTTCAGTGGGAAATGACAGGCATAGAGATGATTTTTCGCCCCCGTCAAACGTGGCGTCACAATGCATTCTCGTTGTGCATACGGGCAACGTGGCCCCAGACGACAACCAATCGGTAACTGTTCCAGCAGCGGGATAGCGCCGGGCAGCGTATTGAGGCGACTTTTATGCGGCATCGCGCTGCCGAAGTCTGGTATCGCGCGGATCAGCGCCTGGGTATAAGGATGGTGTGGCATCGTCACCAACTCCTTACTCGGCGCGGTTTCCACCGTTTGACCGCAGTAAAGCACGTTAATTTTATCCGCCCATTGGCTAAGCATTTGTAAGTCATGGCTGATAAGCAAAATAGTGGTATTGCTGTTTTGGTTGAGACGCGTCAGCAGGCGAAAGATTTGCGCCTGGGTTGTTGGCTCCATTGAGTTTGTCGGTTCGTCAGCAATCAGCAGACGCGGTTGATTCGCCAGTGCAATGGCTATCATCACTTTCTGACATTCACCTTCGGTCAACTCATAGGGAAAACTGCGCATCGCATCTTTGTGATCTTTAATCCCCACACGGTGCAGTAGTTCAATGGCACGGCGTTTGCGCCAGCCAAAACGCTGCCACCAACGGCCTTTATAGGTCCAGGCTGGGATGTTTTGCATCAACTGGCGACCCACACGTTCTGAAGGGTCAAGACACGACTGCGGTTCCTGGAAAATCATCGACACGTTGTGACCAACCAGCTTGCGCCGTTCGCGTGCGGAGAGACGCAGCAAATCGATATCATCAAAACGCATACGGTCAGCAGTAACACGCCAGTTATCTTTATTCACCCCACAAATCGCTTTCGCAATCAAACTTTTGCCGGAACCGGATTCGCCAACAAGACCGCGGATCTCACCTTCGGTTAAGGTCATACTTACGCGGTCGACGGCTTTAACCCACTCATCACCGGTTTTAAATTCAATGGTCAGGTTACGAATATCGAGTAATGGCATTATTCCACCCCCGCAATAATCGCACGACGGACACCGTCGCCCAGGAGGTTTACCAACAGTACGCTAATCATAATTGCCGCACCTGGCAGCATGACCGTCCACGGGGCGACATAAATCAGTTCCAGCGCATCACCGAGCATCGCCCCCCATTCAGGTGAGGGGAGTTGTGCGCCGAGATCGAGAAAGCCCAGCGCGGCGATGTCAAGAATTGCCATCGACAGTGCGCGGGTGATTTCGGTGACCAGCCCGGCGGTGATGTTTGGCATCACAGCAAACCAGAGAATATTCAGCGTTGATGCGCCATCCAGACGGGCGGCGATAACGTACTCTTTTTCCAGTTCGTCATGCACCATGCTGTAAATCGAACGTACCATACGAGGCAGCAGCGCCAGCCAGACGGCAAACATGGCGTGCGACAAACTCGGTCCGGCAAACGCTACAACGATAATTGCCAGCAGCAGAGAAGGGATCGCCAGTAAGGTATCCAGAATATGGTTTAGTACTGCTGAGCGTAGACCGTGCGTCGACCCGGCAAAGGTGCCAAGTACCAGGCCACAGATTGTCGCTGCAAGCGTCACCACAAATGCCCCCCCCACGGTTGGTGCAGCTCCACTCAGTAAACGACTTAAAACATCGCGTCCGAGGTCGTCAGTCCCCAGGAAGAAAGAAACTTCGCCATAGCGTGACCATGAAGGCGGCAATAATTGATAGCCGAGAAATTGCTGATCGATTCCGTAAGGCGCAAACCAGCCGCCAAAAATACACAGTACAGCCAGTCCCGCGCAGCCGTACAGACCGACCATCGCAGAGGCATCACTATAAAATTTGCGCCAGGCGGTACGCAGCGTGCCCGGCGGGCGCTTTTCGCTGTATACGCTATCGTAAGGCATACCATTCCTTATGTTTCAGAGGGTTAGCCATGGCACCCAAAATATCAGAAATCACGTTAACAATAATGACCAGTGAGCCACACACCATCACTCCGGCGGAAATGGCCGCGTAATCTTGCTGGCGGATGGCGTTAATTAACCAGCGCCCTAAACCCGGCCAGCTAAAGACCATTTCGGTGATCATTGCCAGCGTTAGCATGGTGGAAAACTGTAAGCCCAGGCGAGGAATAACCGGAGGTAACGCGTTATGCAGAACGTGGCGACGCAAAATAGTAAAGCGTGACAAACCGCGGGTCGCCGCCGCTTTTACATAATTCTGGTCATACACTTCGATAGTGCTGATACGCATTAGTCGGATCACTTCAGTTGTTGGCGCAACCGACAGGGTGATCACGGGCAATACCATATGACGGATTGCGCTAATGATCATTTCATCCCGCCACGGTGAGTCCGAAAGCCAGGCATCAATCAACGCAAAACCGGTAATCGGTTTCACTTCGTAGAGCAGATCGAAACGCCCTGAAACGGGCAACCAACCTAGCGTGAGTGAACAAAACAGCGTCAACAGAAGCGCCAGCCAGAACACCGGGATTGAAAAGCCCAGTAAGGCGATGGCGTTGATCAAGTTATCCTGCCACTTATGGCGCGTAATCCCGGCAATCATTCCTACGGGGATGCCAACAATCAGCGCAAAACCGAAGGCGAGGATGCACAGTTCCATCGTCGCCGGGAAGACCTCTTTTAACTGTTCGGCAATCGGTTGACCGTTAATGCTGGAAACACCAAAATCCCAGTGGATCAGGCCGTTAAACCAGAATACCCAGGCATTCCACAGTGACGCGCCTTGTAACGGCGCATGTGGGGTGAAATAGCTCAAGCTAAAGCCAACGAACGTCAGCAGGAACAAGGTGACAATCAATAACAAAATGCGGCGTAAGGTGAAGATAATCATGGTTTTTTCACCTCATCCTGTTTCTCGCGATACACACCAGCAAAGGAGGCGTTACCAAACGGGCTAAGAACCAGCCCTTTGATATCGTAACGGTAGGCTTGCAAGCGCAATGACGACGCCAGCGGCAAAATGGGCAATTCCTGCGCCAGAATACTTTGCGCTTCGTCATAGGCTTCAATACGCGCCGCTAGCTGCTGCGAGGAGAGCGCCTTACGCAACACGCTGTCGAATTTCGGATCGCACCAGTGGGCGAGGTTGGTCTGGGAATGTATTGCTGCGCAGCTCAGTAGCGGACGAAAGAAACTGTCCGGATCGTTACTGTCTGTCGCCCAACCGGATAACGTCAGATCATGGCTCATATCCATCAACCGCGCCTCCTGAAAACGACCTTCTACCGGCACAATCACCACTTTTACGCCAACCTGCGCCATATCCGCCTGAATCAGTTCGGCGGTTTTCAGTGGACTGGGGTTCCACGCCTGCGAACGTGTGGGCACCCACAGTTTCAGCGTTAAGTTTTCCAGCCCTAACGCCTTCAACTGTTCGCGCGATTTCGCCGGATTGTATTCAGTAATTTTAGCCTCGTTGTCATAGGCCCACGAGGCGCGCGGTAAAATAGAGGCCGCCGTTTCAGCCGTACCATAATAGATGGATTGCATCAGGCGTTGGTTATTGATCGCCAGAGCCAGCGCATGGCGCACGGCGGCATTATTAAGCGGCGGTTTGGCGGTGTTAAATGCCAGATAGGCGACATTCATCCCCGGACGCAGCGTTAAACGCAAGCGCGGATCGTCACGCAAAATAGATAGCTGGCTGGCAGCAGGCCAGGCCAGAACGTCGCATTCACCTGTCAGAAGTTTCGAAAGACGTCCGGTGCCGCCGGAGCCTAAATCCACCACCACCTGCGGCATTAACGGTTTGCCGCGCCAGAAGTCATCATGACGTTGTAGGCGAATAAATTGCCCGGCGCGGTATTCCGATAACTGATACGGTCCAGTGCCGACCGGCTGACGGTCGAGTTGTTCCTGGCGATCTTCTTTCTCTAACTTCTGGGCATATTCTGCCGACATGACCGATGCATAATGGGTCGCCAGGTGCCACAAAAAAGAAGCATCTGGCTGGGCGAGTCGGAACTCAACGGTATGATTATCCAGTTTGCGAACGCTTTTAACGTTATCGGCAAATTGCAGGCTGTCGAAGTAGGGAAAGTTGCTGCCGTTGACGTTATGCCACGGGTTGTTACGGTCAAAAATTCGCTGGAAGGTAAACACCACATCGTCGGCATTCATTTTACGAGTGGGAGTAAACCAGTCGGTTTTTTGAAACGGAACATCGCGACGCAGGTGGAAGCGATAGGTCGCGCCGTTGTCGAGCACTTCCCAGCTTTCGGCAAGTTCCGGCATCAGGCGATAGGTATAGGGATCGACATCCAGCAGTCGATCATAAAACTGGGCGGCAAGGGTATCGACAATTAACCCACTGCTCGCTTTGGATGGGTTAAAGGTGTTGACTTGCCCGCTGACGCAATAGACAAAACCGCTGTCGCGGATATCAGCATGCGGGGGGGATTCAGGCGCGGCGATTGCCTGACCACTCACAAGTCCAGCAATCACCAAAAGAGACGATAATACCTGGCGCATAATATTAAGGGATTTTATGTAAAGAGGCTATCTTACTAATATTTAATGACATTTGCCATTACCGTTTGTGTTCAGGGGTCGTAATGAGGGCCGTGTGGTTGGTCGTTGAACAGGTGACGTCGCCATCTGTTCAACATTCGTACCCGTGATTTCTCTATAACTATAACTCACAGAACAACTTAGCGAGGAGCAGAGCGGTACGATCGTGAGAAACCCATTAAAGCACGCTGCAGTGCGTGTCATTTTTAGCCGGATGCGGCGTGAACGCTTTATCCGGGAAACGATACTGACCGAGCGTCTGCAATGAAATAATTACTCATTACCCCATTGATTCAAAAACTCTGCGATCTCATCAATGCGTACGGGATTAATCCCCGCTTCAGCAGCCATTTCATGTTGGGCTTCTTCGCTGATCTCTTCATTGTTCATCAAACGGGTGAGCAGTAACTGGAAGTAGTGGGCCAGCGGTGTGCGTTCAGCGTCTGCGACAGGCTCTGCGCATTCGGTCGCGTACTCATCGGCAATATCAAAATATTTTAGCGGGATATCGTGGTTCATTATTTGCCCCTGGGGTTAATGCGCTAAGCATAAGGGCGGATGATAGCACTCGTGATCCGGGTCATACATCTTTTTATAGTTAATGGCGCGGCGCATTACCCTCAGGCAGGATAATGCGCCGCGCATCCGACTATTACGTTTCGCTCACCGGCGTTCTGTCACCATCATACAACGGCACTTTGCGATAGCGGCGGATCAGATACCACAAATATGCGCCGCCTAATGAAGCCCATACCAGACCGAGTGTCAGTGACGTTGACTCGAGGTTAACCCACAGCACACCCACCGTCAGCGCGCCAACCAGCGGCATCAGCAAATAGTGAAAGTGTTCCTTCCAGCTTTTATTCATTCCTTTACGCCGCCAGAAATGATTAAACACCGACAGGTTAACGAAGGTAAACGCCACCAGAGCACCGAAGTTAATCAATGCTGTCGCGGTGACTAAATCAAAGAACAGCGCTGACAACGCGACAATCCCGACCATAATGACATTCAGTGCCGGAGTCCGCCATTTCGGGTGCACATAGCCAAACACGCGTTCCGGAAACACATTGTCGCGCCCCATCACATACAGCAGACGCGACACGCTGGCATGTGACGCCAGGCCAGACGCTAACGTGTTCACAAACGTCGTGCAGAGGAAAATCGACTGGAACAACTTGCCGCCAACGTACAGTGCGATTTCCGGCAGTGCGGCGTCCGGATCTTTAAAGCGGCTGATATCCGGGAAGAACAGCTGCATAAAGAACGACGCCGCGATAAAGATAACGCCGCCGTATACCGCCGTCAGGAAGATGGCTTTCGGGATCACGCGTGCGGCGTCCGGCGTCTCTTCCGAAAGCGTGGTCACCGCATCGAAACCGAGGAACGAGAAACAGACAATCGTCGCCCCGGTAATAATCGGGATCAGGTGCGCGTTCTCGCTGATAAACGGCTGAAGTGACCAGACGGTGCCAACGCCTTCTCCTTTATGTAGTCCCTGAACCACCAGGAAGATAAACACCACCATGATGGAGATTTGCACCAGTACAAACAAGGTATTGAAGTTAGCGACCAGGTTGACGCTCTTCAGATTCGCGGCGGTTAAAATGGCGACGAAGGTTACCACCCACACCCACGGCGGCACTTCCGGGAAGAGGGCGGAGAGATAGATTTTCGCCAACAAAACGTTGATCATCGGCAAAAAGAGATAATCCAGCAGCGATGACCAGCCGACCATAAATCCGACGTGCGGGTTAATCGACTTTTGCGCGTAGGTATAGGCCGAACCGGCCTCCGGAAACTGGCGAACCAGTTTGCCGTAGCTGATCGCGGTAAACAGCACACCCGCCAGCGCCAGCAAATAGGACGCCGGAACGTGACCGTCGCTAATGCCGGAAACAATGCCAAAGGTATCGAACACAGTCATCGGCGTGAGATAGGCCAGACCCATCATCACCACCTGCCACAATTTCAGTGATTTTCGCAGACGGGTTTTGCCGGGTTGCGCAGCAATATTCAGTGGTGAATTAATAGCCATAATTGCTGCCTCCCCTGCGTAATAAGGTTTGCGGTCGTATCGACCTGAAATCAAACCTGTTTAGCAAGGGAAGCAAAGGGGGCGGAGTCCAGTCAGTCGCAGGAGGGGCGCATACGCAGCCTCCCTCGCCATGCGGGGATTTAATCATCGGCATCATCTCATTTCCTCGTCACAGTCTTAATCGTTAACGGAAGCCCGTTGCCGCCTGCGCTCCATAACGCGACATCCGGGAAATGTCTGGATTACCAGCAAATGTCAGGCCTGGCTCCGCTCAGGCCGCTGAAACAACCCCGCAAGGGGTATTACGCGTTTTTCAACATCCACTCAATTTCTGTTTCTGTGATGAGGCGCTCAAACTGCAACAGCTCATCATTTTTACAGGCGTGATAGACATGGCAGAAGCGTTCGCCTAAATAGCGGCGCAGGTGATCATTCTCGATAAACTCACCCAGGGCATCGCTCTGGCGAATCGGGAAGGGTAAGCCTTCCTGCTCCAGCCCGTTGCCTTCGACTTCTTCCTGCAACGGCAGCGCGTTATCAAGACCGTGCAAAATACCGGCAAAAATCGCTGCCATCACCAAATACGGGTTGGCATCGGCACCCGCCACGCGATATTCCACGCGGTGATTATGGCGATCGCCGCAGGGAATACGCAGGGCGACGGTGCGGTTGTTATGGCCCCACGACGCCTGCGTCGGTACATACATCCCCGGCTGGAAGCGGCGATACGAGTTCACGTTTGGTGCCAGCAACGCCATTGATGACGGCATCAGGTCAATCATCCCGGCGAGCATCTTTTTCAGCAGCGGCGAATCTTCGCCTTCCGCGTCAGAAAGCACGTTCTCGCCACGATTATTTTGCATACTGATATGGATATGCATCCCGCTGCCCGCGTGCTCTTCATACGGCTTCGCCATAAAAGTGGCGTGCATCTTATGCTTTTCTGCCATCAGACGCACCAGGCGTTTTAGTGCCAGCGCATCATCGCAAGCTTCCAGCACGTTATCGGTATGGTAAAGATTGATTTCAAACTGACCTGGCGAGGCCTCGGCGACCGCGCCATCTGCCGGAATCAGCTGTAACTGCGCCAGCTCATCAATATCATTGAGCACGTCGGCGAAGTGGTTGAGGTTATCAACGAAGTAAACCTGACTTTGTGTATTGCGGTCATCGGTGCCGGGCGCGCAGGGCGGTTGCAGATACCCTTCAGCGTCGCGCTGGCGATCCAGTAAATAGAACTCCAGCTCTACCGCTACGACCGGGAACAAGCCGCGCTGGCGCAGCTGCTGCCACAGGCGGTTAAGAACGTTCCGCGGCTCAACGTCAAAGGGAGCGCCATCTTCATCGACCATGGTCAGGAGCATCTGACCGATAAACTCAGGATCTGCAGCAGATGGGGTTAAGGAACCGAGAACAGGAACACAGGTACGATCCGGCTCGCCCATTTCCTGACCCAGGCCCGCTTCTTCTACTACGTTGCCCAGAATATCCATTGCAAACACCGAGGCCGGGAAATAACACCCTTTCTCGAGCTTCTTCAGGCTTGAAACAGGAATACGTTTCCCACGAAAACAACCATTCAGATCGGTAAGTAAAACATCAACATATTGCGTATTCGGGTAGCGCTCCAGGTAGCGTTTCACTTCCTGCGTAAAGGCGCTACCCCGCCTCTCTTCTGACTGCTGAACAAAGTTTTCTACTTCAACGATATTGGTTTCCATGATTCTTCGCCTTTGGTTTGTTTTCCGCTCGTTATCAAAGCGTAAAATATAATGACCACTCTTCGAATCTGTATGCAAACTAAATGTTTGTCAAATGTTAAATTGAGTTTGCAAAAATGAAAACCCACTGCTAGATTGAAAAAATATTGAACATAAAGGTCATTTAAAGCGCAGTAATGGCGATAATTTAGTCCACTTTGTGAGATTGAGCATGGAAAATATAATGAACAATCCGGTTATCGGTGTCGTAATGTGCAGGAACAGGCTTAAGGGTCATGCGACCCAGACTCTGCAAGAAAAGTACCTGAATGCCATCATCCACGCAGGCGGCTTGCCAATTGCGCTGCCACATGCGCTGGCGGAACCGTCATTACTTGAACAACTTTTGCCGAAACTCGATGGTATTTATCTTCCTGGTAGTCCCAGCAATGTGCAGCCGCACCTATATGGTGAAAACGGCGATGAGCCTGACGCCGATCCCGGGCGTGATCTTCTGAGCATGGCGTTAATTAATGCCGCACTCGAAAGGCGCATCCCCATTTTCGCCATCTGCCGGGGTTTACAGGAACTGGTGGTGGCAACCGGTGGTTCGTTGCATCGCAAGCTGTGCGAACAGCCTGAATTGCTGGAACATCGGGAAGATCCCGAACTGCCGGTGGAACAGCAATATGCACCGTCGCATGAAGTTCAGGTTGAAGAGGGGGGATTGCTGTCTGCGTTGTTACCTGAATGTAGCAACTTTTGGGTAAACTCTCTGCATGGACAAGGGGCGAAGGTCGTTAGCCCACGGTTGCGTGTTGAAGCTCGCTCGCCGGATGGCTTAGTTGAGGCGGTTAGCGTCATCAATCATCCTTTTGCGCTGGGCGTACAGTGGCACCCGGAATGGAACAGTAGCGAGTACGCGCTTTCGCGTATATTGTTCGAGGGCTTTATCACCGCTTGTCAGCACCATATCGCTGAAAAACAGCGACTCTGACCACTACAGTTTAAGGAAATGCAAATATGAGTGATGAGGGACTGGCGCCAGGAAAACGCTTGTCGGAAATCCGCCAGCAGCAGGGGCTTTCACAACGTCGTGCCGCCGAACTCTCCGGGCTGACTCACAGTGCTATCAGTACGATAGAACAAGATAAAGTCAGCCCTGCCATCAGTACGCTGCAAAAGCTGCTGAAGGTGTATGGTCTGTCACTCTCGGAATTCTTTTCCGAGCCGGAAAAACCTGATGAGCCACAGGTCGTCATTAATCAGGACGACTTAATTGAAATGGGTAGTCAGGGTGTGTCAATGAAGCTGGTTCATAACGGTAACCCGAATCGTACGCTGGCGATGATATTTGAAACGTACCAGCCAGGCACAACCACTGGGGAAAGAATTAAGCATCAGGGTGAGGAAATAGGCACTGTACTGGAAGGTGAAATTGTTCTGACGATTAATGGTCAGGATTACCACCTCGTCGCGGGGCAAAGTTATGCCATTAATACCGGCATCCCGCACAGTTTCAGTAATACGTCGGCAGGTATTTGCCGAATTATCAGCGCCCATACGCCCACCACGTTTTAATCTTTTTGTTCTGTAAGCCGGGTAAGCGCAATGCGCCCGGCAATCCATAAAGAATGTCGCCAGAAATAAGCGGGCATGCGGCCCGGGGATCTCTGCGCCCTGACGTTCACAAACTGCATATATCTGATACACGTGAAACAGGAGTCATAATGAATTTTCATCATCTGGCTTACTGGCAGGATAAAGCGTTAAGTCTCGCCATTGAAACCCGCTTATTTATTAACGGTGAATATACTGCTGCGGCGGAAAATGAAACTTTTGAAACCGTTGATCCGGTCACCCAGGCACCGCTGGCGAAAATTGCCCGCGGCAAGAGCGTCGATATCGACCGTGCGGTGAGCGCAGCACGCGGCGTATTTGAACGCGGCGACTGGTCACACTCTTCTCCGGCAAAACGTAAAGCGGTACTGAATAAACTCGCCGATTTAATGGAAGCCAACGCCGAAGAGCTGGCACTGCTGGAAACTCTCGACACCGGCAAACCGATTCGTCACAGTCTGCGTGATGATATTCCCGGCGCGGCGCGCGCCATTCGCTGGTACGCCGAAGCGATCGACAAAGTGTATGGCGAAGTGGCGACCACCAGTAGCCATGAGCTGGCGATGATCGTGCGTGAACCGGTCGGCGTGATTGCCGCCATCGTGCCGTGGAACTTCCCGCTGCTGCTGACTTGCTGGAAACTCGGCCCGGCGCTGGCGGCGGGAAACAGCGTGATTCTAAAACCGTCTGAAAAATCACCGCTCAGTGCGATTCGTCTCGCCGGGCTGGCGAAAGAAGCAGGTCTGCCGGATGGCGTGTTGAACGTGGTGACGGGTTTTGGTCATGAAGCGGGGCAGGCGCTGTCGCGTCATAACGATATCGATGCCATCGCCTTTACCGGCTCGACCCGTACCGGCAAACAGCTGCTGAAAGATGCGGGCGACAGCAACATGAAACGCGTCTGGCTGGAAGCAGGCGGCAAAAGCGCCAACATCGTTTTCGCCGACTGCCCGGATCTGCAACAGGCAGCGAGTGCCACCGCCGCGGGCATCTTTTATAACCAGGGCCAGGTGTGCATCGCCGGAACGCGCCTGTTGCTGGAAGAGAGCATCGCCGATGAGTTCTTAGCCCTGTTAAAACAGCAGGCGCAAAACTGGCAGCCGGGGCATCCGCTTGATCCCGCGACCACCATGGGCACCTTAATCGACTGCGCCCACGCTGACTCGGTGCATAGCTTTATTCGCGAAGGCGAAAGCACAGGGCAACTGCTGCTGGATGGTCGTAACGCCGAGCTGGCTGCCGCCATCGGCCCGACCATCTTTGTGGATGTAGACCCGAATGCGTCCTTAAGCCGCGAAGAGATTTTCGGCCCGGTGCTGGTGGTCACGCGTTTCACATCAGAAGAACAGGCGCTACAGCTTGCCAACGACAGCCAGTACGGACTTGGCGCGGCGGTATGGACACGCGACCTCTCCCGCGCGCACCGCATGAGTCGCCGCCTGAAAGCCGGTTCCGTCTTCGTCAATAACTACAACGACGGTGATATGACCGTGCCGTTTGGCGGCTATAAGCAGAGCGGCAACGGTCGCGACAAATCCCTGCACGCCCTTGAAAAATTCACCGAACTGAAAACCATCTGGATAAGCCTGGAGGCCTGAAATGACCGAACATACCAGCAGTTATTACGCCGCCAGTGCGAATAAATACGCGCCATTCGACACGCTGAATGAGTCGATTTCCTGCGACGTTTGCGTGGTCGGCGGCGGCTATACCGGGCTTTCCTCCGCGCTGCATCTGGCGGAAGCGGGCTTTGACGTGGTGGTTCTTGAAGCCTCACGCATCGGCTTCGGCGCAAGCGGACGCAACGGCGGGCAGCTTGTGAACTCCTACAGCCGCGACATCGACGTTATCGAAAAAAGCTACGGCATGGATACCGCCCGTATGCTCGGCAGCATGATGTTCGAGGGTGGCGAGATCATCCGCGAACGTATCAAACGTTATCAGATTGACTGCGACTATCGCCCCGGCGGCCTGTTTGTGGCGATGAATGATAAACAACTCGCCACACTCGAAGAGCAGAAAGAGAACTGGGAACGCTACGGCAATAAACAGCTGGAGCTGCTGGACGCCAACGCTATTCGCCGCGAGGTCGCCAGCGATCGCTACACGGGTGCGCTGCTGGATCACAGCGGTGGGCATATTCATCCGCTAAACCTCGCCATTGGTGAAGGCGATGCCATCCGCCTGAACGGCGGGCGCGTGTATGAACTTTCTGCGGTGACGCAGATCCAGCACACCACGCCCGCCGTTGTGCGCACGGCCAATGGTCAGGTGACGGCGAAGTATGTGATTGTCGCAGGCAACGCGTATCTGGGCGATAAAGTAGAGCCGGAACTGGCGAAACGCAGCATGCCGTGCGGCACGCAGGTGATCACCACCGAGCGGCTGTCGGAAGATTTAGCCCGTTCGCTGATCCCGAAAAACTACTGTGTGGAAGACTGTAACTATCTTCTTGATTACTACCGCCTGACTGCCGATAACCGCCTGCTGTACGGCGGCGGCGTGGTCTACGGCGCGCGCGACCCGGATGACGTTGAGCGTCTTGTTGTGCCGAAACTGCTGAAAACCTTCCCGCAGCTGAAGGGCGTGAAAATTGATTACCGCTGGACGGGCAACTTCCTGCTGACCTTGTCGCGCATGCCGCAGTTCGGTCGCCTTGATACCAACATCTATTACATGCAGGGTTACAGCGGCCACGGCGTCACCTGTACCCATCTTGCCGGGCGTTTGATTGCTGAACTGCTGCGCGGTGACGCCGAACGCTTCGACGCCTTCGCCAATCTGCCGCATTACCCGTTCCCCGGCGGGCGCACGCTGCGCGTGCCGTTTACCGCGATGGGTGCGGCTTATTACAGCCTGCGCGATCGTCTGGGCGTTTAATTTCCGATTAACAGTGAAGAGTCAAAAGGTGTGAAACATGAGCAACAATGAATTCCATCAGCGTCGTCTTTCTGCTACCCCTCGCGGGGTTGGCGTGATGTGTAACTTCTTCGCCCAGTCGGCAGAAAACGCCACGCTGAAGGATGTAGAGGGCAACGAATATATCGATTTCGCCGCAGGCATTGCGGTGCTGAATACCGGGCATCGCCACCCTGATCTGGTCGCGGCGGTGGAGCAGCAATTGCAACAGTTTACCCACACGGCGTATCAGATTGTGCCGTATGAAAGCTACGTCACCCTGGCGGAGAAAATCAACGCCCTTGCCCCGGTGAGCGGGCAGGCTAAAACTGCGTTCTTCACCACCGGTGCGGAAGCGGTGGAGAACGCGGTGAAAATCGCCCGCGCCCATACCGGACGCCCTGGCGTGATTGCGTTTAGCGGCGGCTTCCACGGTCGTACATATATGACCATGGCGCTGACCGGAAAGGTCGCGCCGTACAAAATCGGCTTCGGCCCGTTCCCCGGTTCGGTGTATCACGTACCTTATCCGTCAGATTTACATGGCGTTTCAACGCAGGACTCCCTCGATGCCATCGAACGCTTGTTTAAATCGGACATTGAAGCGAAGCAGGTGGCGGCGATTATTTTCGAACCGGTGCAGGGCGAAGGCGGTTTCAACGTTGCGCCAAAAGAGCTGGTTGCCGCCATTCGCCGCCTGTGCGACGAGCACGGTATTGTGATGATTGCCGATGAAGTGCAAAGCGGCTTTGCGCGTACCGGTAAACTGTTTGCCATGGATCACTACGCCGATAAGCCGGACTTAATGACGATGGCGAAAAGCCTCGCGGGCGGGATGCCGCTTTCGGGCGTGGTCGGTAACGCGAATATTATGGACGCGCCCGCGCCGGGCGGGCTTGGTGGTACCTACGCCGGGAACCCGCTGGCGGTGGCTGCCGCGCACGCGGTGCTCAACATTATCGACAAAGAATCACTCTGTGAACGCGCTAATCAACTGGGCCAGCGTCTGACAAATACGTTGATTGATGCCAAAGAAAGCGTTCCGGCCATCGCGGCGGTACGCGGTCCGGGGTCGATGATTGCGGCAGAGTTTAACGATCCGCAAACGGGCGAGCCGTCAGCGGCGATTGCACAGAAAATCCAGCAACGCGCGCTGGCGCAGGGGCTGCTCCTGCTGACCTGTGGCGCATACGGCAACGTGATTCGCTTCCTGTATCCGCTGACCATCCCGGATGCGCAATTCGATGCGGCAATGAAAATATTGCAGGATGCGCTGAGCGATTAATAGCCCAACGCAATAATGTCTGATGCACTGCGCTTATCAGGCCTGCAAACGACGTATTGATTATGTATGCCGGATAAGGCGTTCACGCCGCATCCGGCAAGTTGTATTGCTCAACTTCGCTAAATCTGGTGCTTTTTCAACAACGCGCGGAACTGATGATAGGTTAACCCCAGTAATTCAGCCGCGCGCTTCTGGTTATATTTCCCTTGTTGCAAACTGAGTTGCAGCAACTCTTTTTCCTGCTGCATCTGAAACTCACGTAAATCCAGCGGCAGCGTTGGAAGCGAGGTGGTTTCTGAAACGGCGATAGCGTCTTCAGGCGGACGCCGTTTAAAGGGATCAATAATGATGTCATCAAGCGGATAATCGCTGGTGCCGTGGCGATACACTGAACGCTCCACCACGTTTTTCAATTCACGAATATTTCCCGGCCAGCGATAATTCAGCAATGTTTCTCTGGCGCGCTCCGTAAAACCCGGGAACAGAGGCAGCTTGATTTCCCGACACATCTGAATGGCAAAGTGTTCTGCCATCAGCATAATGTCGCTTTCGCGCTCGCGCAGGGGCGGCAGTTGCACTACATCGAAAGCCAGCCGGTCGAGCAGGTCAGCGCGAAAAGTACCTTCATTGACCATCGCCGGGAGATCGGCATTCGTCGCGCATACCAACCGCACATTCACCTGCAATGGCTGGCTGCCGCCAACGCGCTCCAGTTCACCGTACTCAATCACGCGCAATAATTTCTCCTGTACCATCATCGGTGCCGTAGCGAGTTCATCAAGAAATAGCGTACCGCCATCGGCACGTTCAAATCTCCCTGGATGACGTTTTTGCGCACCGGTAAACGCGCCCGCTTCGTGACCAAACAGTTCGGAATCCAGCAGATTTTCATTTAACGCCGCGCAGTTAAGGGAAATAAACGGCCCCTGCCAACGGGAGGAGAGATAATGCAGACGGCTGGCAATCAGCTCTTTACCTGTTCCGCGCTCGCCGATGATGAGCACCGGTTTGTCCAGCGGTGCGAGATGCGAAACCTGTTCCAGCACTTCGAGAAAGCTGTTCGCCTCACCGAGTAAATTATCTTTGTATTCTGCCATGATGAAATTCGCCACTTGTTAGTGTAATTCGCTAACTCATCCTGGCATGTTGCTGTTGATTTTTCAATCAGATCTTTATAAATCAAAAAGATAAAAAATTGGCACGCAAATTGTATTAACAGTTCAGCAGGACAATCCTGAACGCAGAAATAAAGAGGACAACATTATGGGTATTTTTTCTCGCTTTGCCGACATCGTGAATGCCAACATCAACGCTCTGTTAGAGAAAGCGGAAGATCCACAGAAACTGGTGCGTCTGATGATCCAGGAGATGGAAGATACACTGGTTGAAGTACGTTCTACTTCGGCGCGTGCGCTGGCAGAAAAGAAACAGCTGACTCGCCGTATTGAACAAGCGTCGGCGCGTGAAGTTGAATGGCAGGAAAAAGCCGAACTGGCACTGCTGAAAGATAGAGAAGACCTGGCGCGTGCGGCGTTAATTGAAAAACAGAAACTGACCGATCTGATTAAGAGCCTGGAACATGAAGTGACGCTGGTGGACGATACGCTGGTGCGTATGAAGAAAGAGATCGGCGAGCTGGAAAACAAATTGAGTGAAACACGCGCTCGCCAGCAGGCATTGATGTTACGCCATCAGGCGGCAAACTCGTCGCGCGATGTGCGTCGTCAACTGGACAGTGGCAAACTGGATGAAGCAATGGCTCGTTTCGAATCTTTCGAACGTCGTATTGACCAGATGGAAGCGGAAGCAGAAAGCCACAGCTTCGGTAAACAAAAATCGCTGGACGATCAGTTTGCCGAACTGAAAGCCGATGATGCAATCAGCGAGCAACTGGCACAATTAAAAGCCAAAATGAAGCAAGACAATCAATAATAACATCCAGGCGGCGTCTGAACGCGCCGCCGCTCATCGTCTAAGGAGTACTTATGAGCGCGCTATTTCTGGCTATTCCGTTAACCATTTTTGTGCTGTTTGTTTTACCGATCTGGTTATGGCTGCATTACAGCAATCGTTCCGGTCGCGGTGAATTGTCGCAAAGTGAGCAGCAACGATTAGCGCAACTGGCTGATGAAGCAAAACGGATGCGCGAACGTATTCAGGCACTGGAATCCATTCTTGATGCAGAACATCCGAACTGGAGGGATCGCTAATGGCGGGCATTAATCTCAATAAAAAATTATGGCGTATTCCACAGCAGGGCATGGTACGCGGCGTCTGCGCCGGGATTGCCAACTATTTTGATGTACCGGTAAAACTGGTGCGTATCCTGGTGGTGCTGTCGATTTTCTTCGGTCTGGCGCTGTTTACCCTGGTTGCTTACATCATTTTGTCATTTGCGCTTGATCCAATGCCGGACAACATGGCCTTTGGTGAGCAGCTACCTTCCAGCAGCGAATTGCTGGATGATGTCGACCGTGAACTGGCGGCAAGTGAAACGCGTTTACGCGAGATGGAACGTTATGTCACTTCCGATACTTTCACGTTACGTAGCCGTTTCCGTCAACTGTGAGGAAAGTTATGAATACTCGCTGGCAACAGGCCGGGCAAAAGGTGAAGCCTGGTTTCAAATTAGCAGGCAAGCTGGTACTTCTTACCGCACTGCGCTATGGCCCGGCGGGTGTAGCTGGTTGGGCGATAAAATCAGTTGCTCGCCGACCGCTGAAAATGTTGCTGGCCGTGGCGCTGGAACCGCTGTTAAGTCGGGCTGCCAATAAACTGGCGCAGCGTTATAAAAGGTGAGGGGAGTTTCGCAAAAATTGTTAAAGCTAAGGCGTATTATGGATGGCAATTTTCATCCATAGAAGGACGCTTACATGTTTAAAAAAGGCTTACTTGCTCTGACACTGGTGTTTTCACTGCCCGTTTTCGCCGCTGAACACTGGATCGATGTTCGTGTTCCAGAGCAGTATCAGCAAGAGCACGTTCAGGGAGCCATCAATATTCCCCTGAAGGAAGTGAAAGAGCGCATTGCCACCGCCGTTCCGGATAAAAACGACACCGTGAAAGTGTATTGCAATGCCGGACGCCAGTCAGGGCAGGCAAAAGAGATCCTTAGCGAGATGGGATATACCCACGTTGAGAACGCTGGCGGCCTGAAAGACATCGCAATGCCGAAGGTCAAAGGTTAAAAGAATCCACCCTAAGCGGCGCTTATGCGCCGTTTACTTTTTCTGTCACACCTTATTTACATCCCCATAGATTATTTGCGTCAGCTCACAAATACGCTTTTTCCCTGGTAAAAAATGATTTCCTGCGTGACTAAAACCCTTGTGCTCAATTGACAGTTTATTTTCTGCGGAGTAGTCTCTCGCTTCATGGGATCGCTACCACGGAAAGGCAACATGAAACAGAAAATTACGGATTACCTGGACGAAATCTACGGTGGAACATTTACCGCGACTCATTTACAGAAACTTGTAACGCGTCTTGAGAGTGCGAAAAGATTAATTACACAACGACGTAAAAAACACTGGGATGAAAGTGATGTCGTGTTAATTACCTATGCCGATCAATTTCACAGTAATGATTTAAAACCACTACCCACATTTAATCAGTTTTACCATCACTGGCTGCAAAGCATTTTTTCACATGTCCATTTGTTGCCATTTTACCCATGGTCATCTGATGATGGCTTTTCGGTAATTGATTATCATCAGGTCGCCAGTGAAGCAGGGGAGTGGCAGGATATTCAGCAACTCGGTGAATGCAGTCATTTAATGTTTGATTTTGTCTGCAACCATATGTCGGCAAAAAGTGAATGGTTTAAAAACTATTTACAACAGCAGCCAGGTTTTGAAGATTTTTTTATTGCCGTTGACCCGCAAACCGATCTCAGCGCCGTCATTCGCCCGCGTGCGTTACCGTTATTAACGCCATTCCAGATGCGCGATCATTCAACGCGCCATTTATGGACCACCTTTAGCGACGATCAAATTGACCTGAATTACCGTAGCCCTGAAGTGTTACTGGCGATGGTGGATGTTTTACTGTGTTACCTTGAGAAAGGTGCTGAGTATGTCCGCCTGGATGCCGTTGGCTTTATGTGGAAAGAGCCGGGAACAAGCTGCATCCATCTGGTAAAAACACATCTGATTATCAAGCTGTTACGGTCGATTATTGATGACGTAGCACCAGGTACAGTGATCATTACCGAGACCAATGTTCCGCACAAAGACAACATTGCTTACTTTGGAAACGGTGATGACGAAGCGCATATGGTGTACCAGTTCTCGCTGCCGCCGCTGGTGCTGCATGCGGTGCAAAAACAGAACGTTGAGGCGCTTTGTGCGTGGGCGCAAAACCTGACACTACCTTCCAGCATCACCACCTGGTTTAACTTCCTCGCCTCTCACGATGGCATCGGGCTTAACCCACTGCGTGGCTTGCTACCCGAAAGCGAAATATTAGCGCTGGTCGAGGCATTACAGCAGGAAGGGGCATTAGTAAACTGGAAAAATAATCCCGATGGTACGCGCAGTCCGTATGAAATGAATGTGACCTACATGGACGCATTGAGCCATCGCGATTGCAGTGACGAAGAACGCTGTGCCCGGTTTATTCTTGCTCATGCCATATTGTTAACCTTTCCCGGTGTGCCTGCTGTCTATATTCAAAGTATTCTGGGTTCACGTAATGATTACGCTGGTGTCGAAAAGCTGGGATATAACCGCGCGATTAACCGTAAGAAATATCGTAGTGAAGAGATAGCCAGTGAACTGAACGATGAAACGACACTCAGGCACGCAGTATATCATCAGCTGTCGCATTTAATTACGCTTCGTCGCCGTCATAAAGAATTTCATCCGGATAATAGTTTTACCATCGATATAATTAATTCATCTGTAATGCGTATTCGAAGAAGCACTGCAACCGGTGATTGTCTGACGGGTTTGTTTAATGTCAGTGAAAATATTCAGCATATAAATATTACTGATCTGCACGGTCGGGATCTGATTAGTGAAGTTGATATAGTGGGTAATGATATAACGCTGCGCCCCTGGCAGGTTATGTGGATTAAATAAAAAGGAACATCTCATGATTAAATCAAAAATCGTGCTGTTATCAGCACTGGTTTCCTGCGCCCTGATTTCAGGTTGTAAAGAAGAAAATAAAACGAATGTTTCCATCGAGTTTATGCATTCTTCGGTGGAACAGGAACGCCAGGCGGTAATTAGTCAGTTAATTGCGCGTTTTGAAAAAGAAAACCCAGGCATCACTGTTAAACAAGTGCCGGTGGAAGAAGATGCCTATAACACCAAAGTCATCACCCTTTCCCGTAGCGGCTCGCTGCCGGAAGTGATCGAAACCAGCCATGACTACGCGAAAGTGATGGACAAAGAACAGCTTATCGATCGCAAAGCGGTTGCTACGGTCATCAGTAATGTCGGTGAAGGCGCGTTTTATGACGGCGTTCTGCGGATTGTGCGCACCGAAGATGGTAGCGCCTGGACCGGTGTTCCTGTCAGCGCATGGATTGGCGGTATCTGGTATCGCAAAGATGTGCTGGCAAAAGCCGGGCTGGATGAGCCGAAAAACTGGCAACAGTTGCTGGATGTCGCACAGAAACTGAACGATCCGGCGAATAAAAAATACGGTATTGCACTGCCGACGGCAGAAAGCGTACTAACCGAACAATCGTTCTCTCAGTTTGCGTTATCCAATCAGGCCAACGTTTTTAACGCCGAAGGCAAAATCACCCTTGATACGCCGGAGATGATGCAGGTGCTGACCTATTACCGCGACCTTGCTGCCAACACCATGCCGGGTTCTAACGACATTATGGAAGTGAAAGACGCCTTTATGAACGGCACCGCGCCGATGGCGATTTACTCCACCTATATCCTTCCGGCTGTGATTAAAGAAGGTGACCCGAAAAATGTCGGTTTCGTGGTGCCAACCGAGAAAAACTCGGCGGTCTACGGCATGTTGACCTCGCTGACCATTACCGCCGGGCAAAAGAGCGAAGAGACGGAAGCGGCAGAAAAATTTGTCACCTTTATGGAGCAGGCAGACAACATTGCCGACTGGGTGATGATGTCGCCAGGCGCGGCGCTGCCGGTGAACAAAGCGGTTGTGACGACTGCCACCTGGAAAGATAACGACGTGATTAAGGCGCTGGGAGACTTGCCGAATCAGTTGATTAGCGAACTGCCAAACATTCAGGTCTTTGGCGCGGTAGGGGACAAAAACTTTACCCGCATGGGCGATGTCACGGGGTCTGGTGTGGTGAGTTCAATGGTGCATAACGTCACCGTGGGGAAAGCCGATCTCTCAACCACGCTGCAAGCGAGCCAGAAAAAGCTGGATGAACTGATCGAACAGCACTAATCCCAGGACAGGAATCCGCAATGAACAGGCTTTTTTCAGGTCGTTCCGATATGCCCTTTGCGCTGCTGCTTCTCGCGCCCAGCTTATTACTGCTGGGCGGTCTGGTGGCGTGGCCAATGGTGTCGAATATCGAAATCAGTTTTTTACGTCTGCCGCTCAATCCCAACATCGAGGCAACGTTTGTTGGGGTGAGCAACTATGTGCGTATTCTCTCCGATCCCGGCTTCTGGCACTCGCTGTGGATGACGGTCTGGTATACCGCGCTGGTGGTGGCAGGTAGCACCGTGCTCGGCCTGGCGGTGGCGATGTTTTTCAACCGCGAGTTTCGCCTGCGCAAAACCGCGCGTTCGTTGGTAATCCTCTCCTACGTAACGCCGTCCATTTCGCTGGTGTTCGCCTGGAAATACATGTTCAACAACGGCTACGGCATTGTGAACTACCTCGGCGTCGATCTTCTGCATCTCTATGAGCAGGCGCCGCTGTGGTTCGATAACCCGGGCAGTAGTTTTGTGCTGGTGGTGCTGTTCGCCATCTGGCGCTACTTCCCGTATGCCTTTATCTCGTTTCTGGCGATTTTGCAGACCATTGATAAATCGTTGTACGAAGCGGCAGAGATGGACGGCGCGAATGCCTGGCAACGGTTTCGCATCGTCACGCTGCCCGCGATTATGCCGGTCCTGGCGACGGTGGTGACTCTGCGTACCATCTGGATGTTCTATATGTTCGCTGACGTTTACTTGCTGACGACCAAGGTCGATATTCTCGGCGTCTATCTCTACAAAACCGCCTTTGCCTTTAATGACTTAGGGAAAGCGGCGGCGATCTCAGTGGTGCTCTTCATCATTATTTTCGCTGTCATTCTGCTGACCAGAAAACGGGTGAACCTCAATGGCAACAAATAAACGCACACTCAGTCGCATCGGTTTTTACTGCGGGCTGGCGCTGTTTCTCATCATCACGCTGTTTCCCTTTTTTGTGATGCTGATGACCTCGTTCAAAAGCGCGAAAGAGGCGATCTCGCTGCATCCTACGCTGCTGCCACAGCAGTGGACGCTGGAGCATTACGTCGACATTTTTAACCCGGTGATTTTTCCGTTTGTCGATTATTTCCGTAACAGCCTGGTGGTGTCGGTAGTTTCATCCGTGATAGCAGTATTTCTCGGCATTCTCGGGGCTTACGCGCTTTCCCGCCTGCGCTTTAAAGGGCGAATGACCATCAACGCCAGCTTTTACACGGTGTACATGTTCTCCGGCATTTTGCTGGTGGTGCCGCTGTTCAAAATCATCACTGCGCTTGGCATTTACGACACCGAGATGGCGCTGATCATCACCATGGTGACGCAAACCCTGCCTACCGCCGTGTTTATGCTGAAAAGCTACTTCGACACCATCCCCGATGAAATCGAAGAAGCGGCGATGATGGATGGCCTCAACCGGCTGCAAATCATCTTCCGCATCACGGTACCGCTGGCGATGTCGGGCCTGATATCCGTGTTCGTCTACTGCTTTATGGTGGCGTGGAACGACTATCTGTTTGCGTCGATTTTCCTCTCCAGCGCCAGCAATTTCACCTTACCGGTGGGCCTGAACGCGCTGTTCAGTACCCCTGATTACATCTGGGGCCGAATGATGGCGGCCTCGCTGGTGACCGCATTGCCGGTGGTGATTATGTATGCACTTTCGGAACGTTTTATTAAGAGTGGTTTGACCGCCGGTGGCGTGAAGGGCTAAAGCGGCCAGTTTCTTGACAAGGAGTTTTACATGAAAAAGTTAGTAGCCACAGCACCGCGCGTTGCCGCGTTGGTGGAGTATGAAGACAGGGCGATTTCAGCCAATGAAGTGAAGATCCGCGTGCGGTTCGGCGCGCCGAAACACGGGACGGAAGTGGTCGATTTCCGCGCCGCCAGCCCGTTTATTAATGAAGACTTTAATGGCGAATGGCAGATGTTCACCCCCCGTCCGGCAGATGCGCCACGCGGCATTGAGTTTGGCAAGTTCCAGCTTGGCAACATGGTGGTTGGCGACATTATCGAGTGCGGCAGCGAGGTTACCGACTACGCGGTGGGCGACAGCGTATGCGGCTACGGCCCGCTTTCCGAAACGGTCATCATTAACGCGGTGAATAACTACAAACTGCGCAAGATGCCGCAAGGTAGCTCGTGGAAAAACGCCGTCTGTTACGACCCGGCGCAGTTTGCCATGAGCGGCGTGCGCGATGCCAACGTGCGCGTGGGCGATTTTGTGGTGGTGGTAGGGCTTGGCGCGATTGGTCAAATTGCCATTCAACTGGCAAAACGCGCTGGTGCGTCGGTGGTGATTGGTGTCGATCCTATCGCCCATCGCTGTGATATTGCCCGTCGCCACGGGGCGGATTTCTGCCTTAACCCCATTGGCACAGATGTAGGCAAAGAGATTAAAACGCTGACCGGCAAGCAGGGTGCCGATGTGATTATCGAAACCAGCGGCTACGCCGACGCGCTGCAATCGGCACTGCGCGGCTTGGCTTATGGCGGCACCATCTCGTATGTCGCATTTGCCAAACCATTTGCCGAAGGTTTCAACCTCGGACGTGAAGCGCATTTCAACAACGCCAAAATTGTCTTCTCTCGTGCGTGCAGTGAACCGAACCCGGATTATCCGCGCTGGAGCCGCAAGCGTATTGAAGAAACCTGCTGGGAACTGCTGATGAACGGTTATCTCAATTGTGAAGATTTAATCGACCCAGTGGTGACCTTTGCTAAAAGCCCGGAAAGCTACATGCAGTATGTCGACCAGCATCCGGAACAGAGCATCAAAATGGGCGTAACTTTTTAATTCTAAGGACGGAAAAATGAAAATCGGTACACAGAATCAGGCCTTCTTTCCGGAAAATATTCTGGAGAAATTTCGTTATATCAAAGAGATGGGTTTTGATGGCTTTGAGATTGACGGCAAACTGCTGGTTAACAATATCGAAGAAGTCAAAGCAGCGATCAAAGAAACCGGTTTACCGGTGACCACCGCCTGCGGCGGCTATGACGGCTGGATTGGCGACTTTTTCGAAGAACGTCGTCTTAATGGTTTAAAGCAGATTGAACGCATTCTCGAAGCGCTGGCGGAAGTGGGCGGTAAAGGTATTGTCGTTCCGGCTGCGTGGGGCATGTTTACCTTCCGCTTACCGCCGATGACCTCACCGCGCAGCCTGGACGGCGATCGTCAAATGGTGAGCGATTCCCTGCGTTTCCTGGAAAAGGTGGCCGCGCGTACCGGAACGGTGGTGTATCTCGAACCGCTAAACCGCTATCAGGACCACATGATCAACACGCTCGCCGATGCTCGTCGTTACATCGTCGAAAACAACCTTAAACATGTGCAGATTATCGGCGATTTCTATCACATGAACATCGAAGAGGATAACCTGGCGCAGGCGCTGCATGACAACCGTGACCTGCTTGGTCATGTGCATATTGCCGATAACCATCGCTATCAGCCGGGCAGCGGTACCCTCGATTTCCACGCGCTGTTTGAACAGCTGCGCGCCGATAACTATCAGGGCTATGTGGTGTATGAAGGGCGCATTCGGGCAGAAGATCCTGCTCAGGCGTACCGTGATTCTTTGGCCTGGTTGCGCACCTGCTAAGAGGTCTTTGTGAAAAGTGCAATGACAAGCTCTCCGCTGCGGGTCGCGATAATAGGCGCGGGCCAGGTGGCGGATAAGGTTCATGCTTCGTACTACTGCACCCGCAACGATCTGGAACTGGTGGCTGTCTGTGACAGCCACCTTTCCCAGGCGCAGGCGTTGGCAGAGAAATACGGGAACGCATCCGTGTGGGACGATCCGCAGGCCATGCTGCTGGCGGTAAAACCTGACGTGGTAAGCGTCTGTTCACCCAACCGTTTTCATTACGAGCATACCCTGATGGCGCTGGAGGCAGGCTGCCATGTGATGTGCGAGAAACCACCCGCCATGACGCCAGAACAGGCGCGGGAGATGTGTGATACCGCGCGCAAACAGGGTAAGGTGCTGGCCTACGATTTTCACCATCGTTTTGCCCTTGATACGCAACAACTGCGTGAACAGGTGACCAACGGCGTTTTGGGTGAGATTTACGTCACGACCGCCCGAGCCCTGCGTCGCTGCGGTGTTCCCGGTTGGGGTGTGTTTACCAATAAAGAACTGCAGGGCGGCGGCCCGCTGATCGACATTGGCATTCATATGCTGGATGCCGCGATGTATGTGCTGGGCTTTCCGGCGGTGAAAAGCGTGAATGCGCATAGCTTTCAAAAGATCGGCCCGCAAAAGAGCTGTGGTCAATTTGGTGAGTGGGACCCGGCAACCTACAGCGTCGAAGATTCACTGTTTGGCACCATTGAATTTCATAACGGCGGCATTCTTTGGCTCGAGACATCATTTGCACTCAACATCCGCGAACAGTCGATTATGAACGTCAGCTTTTGCGGTGATAAAGCGGGAGCCACGCTGTTTCCGGCGCATATCTATACCGATAACAACGGTGAATTAATGACGCTGATGCAACGGGAACTGGCCGACGACAACCGTCATTTGCGCAGCATGGAAGCCTTTATCAATCACGTACAGGGCATGCCAGTGATGATTGCCGACGCCGAGCAAGGGTACATCATCCAGCAACTGGTGGCGGCGCTGTATCAATCCGCAGAAACAGGGACGCGTGTGGAATTATGACCAGGCCAGTAACATTAACGGAACCCCAATTCAGCCAGCATACCCTGAATAAATATGCCTCATTAATGGCGCAGGGGAACGGCTATCTTGGGCTTCGTGCCAGCCATGAAGAAGATTACACGCGGCAGACGCGCGGCATGTATCTGGCGGGGCTTTATCATCGAGCCGGGAAAGGTGAAATCAACGAACTGGTGAATCTGCCAGACGTGGTGGGAATGGAAATTACCCTAAACGGCGAGATTTTTTCGTTATCCCGCGAAGCGTGGCAGCGTGAGCTTGACTTTGCCAGTGGAGAATTACGCCGCAGTGTTACCTGGCGCACGAGCGACGGCGCAGGGTTTACCCTTGCAAGTCGTCGCTTTGTTTCGACAGATCAACTGCCGTTGATCGCGCTGGAAATCAGTATTACCCCGCTGGACGCCGACGCGTCAGTGCTGATCTCAACAGGCATTAACGCCACGCAAACCAACCACGGTCGCCAGCATCTGGACGAAACCCAGGTGCGGGTGTTTGGTCAGCACCTGATGCAGGGGATCTACACCACCCAGGATGGGCGCAGTGATGTGGCAATCAGTTGCCACTGTCAGGCGAGTGGTGACGTTCAGCAGTGTTATACCGCCAAAGAGCGCCGCTTGCTACAACACACCAGCGCGCAACTTCGCACAGGTGAAACACTGACCCTGCAAAAGCGGGTGTGGATTGACTGGCGGGACAACCGACATGCCGCTTTAGACGAGTGGGGCAGTGCGTCGCTTCGCCAGCTCGAAATGTGTACACAACAGAGTTATGACCAACTTCTTGCAGCATCGACAGAAAACTGGCAGCAATGGTGGCAGAAACGTCGTATCACGGTAAACAGTTGCGATGTGCACGATCAGCGGGCGTTAGACTATGCGCTTTATCATTTGCGTATTATGACGCCCGCCCATGACGAGCGTAGCAGCATTGCGGCGAAAGGCTTAACCGGCGAAGGCTACAAAGGCCACGTTTTCTGGGATACGGAAGTGTTTCTGCTGCCGTTCCATCTGTTTAGCGAACCGACGATTGCCCGAAGTTTACTGCGCTATCGCTGGCACAACTTGCCTGGCGCGCAGGAGAAAGCGCGACGCAATGGCTGGCAGGGCGCGCTGTTTCCGTGGGAGAGCGCACGTAGCGGCGAAGAAGAAACGCCGGAATTTGCCGCCATTAACATTCGTACCGGACTGCGGCAAAAAGTGGCCTCAGCGCAGGCGGAACATCATCTGGTTGCCGATATCGCCTGGGCGGTTATTCAATACTGGCAGGTAACGGGAGATGAAAGCTTCATTGCTCACGAAGGCATGGCGTTACTGCTGGAGACTGCAAAGTTCTGGATTAGCCGCGCGGTAAGGGTTAACGATCGTCTGGAAATTCATGATGTTATTGGGCCAGACGAATATACCGAACACGTTAATAATAACGCATACACCAGTTATATGGCCTGCTACAACGTCCAACAGGCGCTGAATATTGCTCGCCAGTTTGGCTGTAGCGACGACGCGTTTATTCATCGTGCCGACATGTTCCTCAAAGAGCTGTGGGTGCCAGAAATTCAGCCCGACGGCGTTTTGCCGCAGGATGATTCGTTTATGGCGAAACCGGCGATAGATCTGGCGAAATACAAAGCGGCGGCAGGCAAACAAACCATTCTGCTGGATTATTCACGCGCAGAAGTGAACGAGATGCAGATCCTCAAGCAGGCCGATGTGGTGATGCTCAATTACATGCTACCGGAACAATTTTCAGCGGCCTCGTGTCTCGCCAATCTGCAATTTTATGAACCGCGCACCATTCACGACTCGTCATTGAGTAAAGCGATCCACGGCATTGTTGCCGCGCGTTGTGGCTTGCTTGCGCAGAGTTACCCGTTCTGGCGCGAGGGGAGTGAAATCGATCTTGGTGCTGATCCGCATAGCTGCGATGACGGTATCCATGCCGCCGCAACTGGCGCTATCTGGCTGGGGGCGATTCAGGGTTTTGCCGGAGTCAGCGTGCGTGACGGTGAATTACATCTCAATCCGGCGTTACCTGAACAGTGGCAACAGTTGTCTTTCCCTCTGTTCTGGCAGGGCTGCGAATTACAGGTCACTCTCGATGCGCAGCGTATTGCGATTCGAACTTCTGCGCCCGTTTCACTGCGGTTGAACGGTCAACTTATTTCCGTGACTGAAGAATCTGTTTTCTGTTTGGGTGATTTTATTTTGCCCTTCAATGGGACCGTTACCACGCATCAGGAGGATGAATGAAACTACAAGGGGTAATTTTCGATCTGGATGGCGTGATCACCGACACCGCACATCTGCACTTCCAGGCATGGCAGCAAATTGCCGCCGAAATCGGCATCAGCATCGATGCGCAATTTAACGAGACGTTAAAAGGGATCAGCCGCGATGAGTCCCTGCGACGCATTCTGCAACACGGGGGCAAAGAGGGCGACTTTAACGTGCAAGAGCGGGCGCAACTGGCGTATCGCAAAAATCTGCTCTACGTCCACTCACTGCGCGAACTGACGGTTAACGCTGTTCTGCCGGGAATTCGGCCTTTGCTGGCAGATCTTCGGGCGCAAGGCATCCCGGTAGGGCTGGCTTCCGTCTCTCTGAATGCCCCAACAATTTTAGCGGCGCTGGAGCTGCGCGAGTTTTTCACCTTCTGCGCGGACGCCTCCCAACTTAAACACTCGAAACCGGATCCGGAAATCTTTCTCGCCGCCTGTGCCGGGCTGGGCGTGCCGCCGCAGGCATGTATCGGCATTGAAGATGCGCAGGCGGGCATTGACGCCATTAACGCCAGCGGTATGCGCTCGGTGGGGATCGGCGCGGGCTTAACTGGGGCGCAATTACTGTTGCCCTCAACGGAGTCCCTGACCTGGCCGCGGTTATCGGCCTTCTGGCAAAACGTATAGCAAAGGAATCAACATGGCACAGCTTTCGTTACAACATATTCAAAAGATCTACGATAACCAGGTGCATGTGGTGAAGGACTTCAACCTGGAAATTGCCGATAAAGAGTTCATTGTATTTGTCGGCCCGTCGGGCTGTGGTAAATCGACGACGCTGCGTATGATTGCCGGGCTTGAGGAGATTAGCGGCGGCGATCTGTTGATCGACGGTAAACGAATGAATGACGTTCCGGCCAAAGCACGCAATATCGCGATGGTGTTCCAGAACTACGCGCTGTATCCGCATATGACGGTCTACGACAACATGGCGTTTGGCCTGAAGATGCAAAAAATCGCCAAAGAGGTGATAGATGAGCGGGTTAATTGGGCGGCGCAAATCCTTGGCCTGCGTGAGTACCTGAAACGCAAGCCGGGCGCGCTTTCCGGCGGGCAACGCCAGCGTGTGGCGCTCGGACGGGCGATTGTGCGCGAAGCGGGCGTGTTTTTGATGGATGAACCGCTCTCTAACCTGGATGCCAAGCTGCGCGTACAAATGCGCGCGGAAATCAGCAAGCTGCACCAGAAACTGAACACCACCATGATCTACGTGACCCACGATCAGACCGAAGCGATGACCATGGCGACGCGGATTGTCATTATGAAGGATGGGATTGTTCAGCAGGTCGGTGCGCCGAAAACGGTCTATAACCAACCGGCGAATATGTTTGTTGCCGGATTTATTGGGTCACCTGCAATGAATTTTATTCGCGGCACGATCGATGGCGATAAATTCGTTACGGAAACGCTTAAATTAACCATTCCCGAAGATAAATTAGCGGTTCTGAAAACGCAGGAAAGTTTGCATAAACCCATTGTGATGGGAATACGCCCGGAGGATATTCATCCGGATGCGCAAGAGGAAAATAACATTTCCGCCAAAATTAGCGTGGCGGAATTAACCGGTGCGGAATTTATGCTCTACACCACGGTTGGGGGGCACGAGTTAGTGGTCCGTGCCGGTGCGTTAAATGATTATCATGCAGGAGAAAACGTCACTATTCATTTCGATATGACCAAATGTCATTTCTTTGATGCAGAAACGGAAATAGCAATTCGCTAAATACAGGGGGGAAGGCATTCCCCCAGGATAATACAAGGAACAATAATGAAAAAGTTATTACCCTGTACCGCACTGGTGATGTGTGCGGGAATGGCCTGCGCACAGGCTGAGGAAAAAAACGACTGGCACTTTAATATCGGCGCGATGTACGAAATAGAAAACGTCGAGGGTTATGGCGAAGATATGGACGGGCTGGCGGAGCCTTCCGTCTATTTTAATGCTGCCAATGGGCCGTGGAGAATATCGCTGGCTTATTACCAGGAAGGGCCGGTAGATTATAGCGCGGGTAAACGTGGAACCTGGTTTGATCGCCCGGAACTGGAAGTGCATTATCAGTTTCTCGAAAGCGATGATTTCAGTTTCGGCCTGACCGGTGGTTTCCGTAACTATGGTTATCACTACGTTGATGAACCGGGTAAAGACACGGCAAATATGCAGCGCTGGAAAATCGCGCCAGACTGGGATGTGAAACTGACTGACGATTTACGTTTCAACGGTTGGCTGTCGATGTATAAATTTGCCAACGATCTGAATACGACCGGTTATGCTGATACCCGTGTCGAAACGGAAACGGGTCTGCAATATACCTTCAACGAAACGGTTGCCTTGCGGGTGAACTATTATCTCGAGCGCGGCTTCAATATGGACGACAGCCGCAATAACGGTGAATTCTCCACGCAAGAAATTCGCGCCTATTTACCGCTGACGCTCGGCAATCACTCGGTAACACCGTATACGCGCATTGGGTTGGATCGCTGGAGTAACTGGGACTGGCAGGATGATATCGAACGTGAAGGCCATGATTTTAACCGTCTTGGTTTGTTTTACGGTTATGATTTCCAGAATGGTCTTTCCGTTTCGCTGGAATACGCGTTTGAGTGGCAGGATCACGATGAAGGCGACAGCGATAAATTCCATTATGCAGGTGTCGGTGTGAATTACGCGTTCTGATAATGTGCTAAATTGCCGGATGCGGCGCGAGTACTTTATCCGGTTTATAAATGTAGGCCGGATAAGATGCGCCAGCATCGCATCCGGCATTCAGGCAACGTAGCTGGCATTTATTTCAACGACATATGCGTGGCAACGGTAATATTTTGTGGTGACGGTTTTCCGGCAATTAAGCGGAATAATAACTCGCAGCTTTGTTGACCTAACTCCTGCGTCGGAACATCGATGCCGCCCGGTGCAGGCGTTAATATAAACGACAGCGTTTCATTACTATAACCCACCACCGCTAACTGCTGCGGAATAGCAATGTTTTTCTCTGCCGCCGCACGATAAATGCTCATTAATTTCAGGCTGTCAGTAGCAAACACTGCCTCAGGCAACGGTGACTGGCTTAATAATTCCCGCGCGGCTTGCAGTGCTGTCTCATGGGTATAACCGCCGTCAACGATCCACTCATTGCGCACTGCAATATTATGATCTTCCAGACTCTGCTTATAACCATTAACGCGGTCAACCGAAACATGGACATCAAGCGGAGCATGCAGGCAGGCAATATTTTTATGTCCACTTTCAATTAGCGCATCGGTCAGCGCAATACTGTCGCCAAAATTATCGGTGTCGACAGAATAAACATGGGCGTACTGACCTTCAACTTTGCCAATTACTACCACCGGAATATCGTATTTATCGAGTTGGGCGAAAAAAGACTCATCTGCTGGCGAACTTAGCATAATAATGCCTTTAATCATTTTCTGCTTAATTTTGCTTTCACATTTTTGTAAGTCTTCAGCCGGGTTGTGCGACGTCTGCAATATCACGTCGAAACCCTCATCTTCCGCTTTGGCGGTAATGGCATGCAAAACTTCGGAGAAAAACGGGTTACCCGCCGTAGTTTTAGTCGAACGGGTAGAAATCACCATAATGGCATCAAAGCCCGAAGAGGTCAGCGCGCGGGCCAGTTTATTTGGCTGATACTGTAATTCTTCAATGGCCCGTAACACTTTTTCGCGCGCTTCCGGGGAGATATTGGTTTGCTTATTCAGCACGCGTGATACGGTGGATTTTGATACGCCGGCAACCCTGGCAATATCATAAATAGTAGGGGACATAGGTCAGGAACTCCGTCCGAACGTGAATGCTGCACATCTTATGGAGTTCGCCTCAAGATGACAACACGGGCAGTTGATAATCAAGGGCATGGCCCCCACATTCATATTCTTAAACATGATTTTTTTCTGGTCCACAGGACAGCAATGAAGCGACTTAAAAATGAACTTAATGCGCTGGTGAATCGGGGTGTCGACAGACATCTGCGCCTCGCTGTAACCGGACTTAGCCGCAGCGGCAAAACCGCGTTTATCACTGCGATGGTCAATCAGTTGCTCAATATTCATGCCGGTGCACGCTTGCCGCTATTAAGTGCGGTGCGTGAAGAGCGCCTGCTGGGCGTAAAACGCATTCCCCAGCGTGACTTTGGCATTCCGCGCTTCACCTACGATGAAGGGCTGGCGCAGTTATATGGCGATCCTCCCGCCTGGCCGACCCCAACACGCGGTGTCAGTGAGATTCGCCTGGCGCTACGCTATAAATCGAACGATTCGCTGTTGCGTCACTTCAAAGACACTTCCACGTTGTATCTGGAGATAGTGGATTATCCTGGCGAATGGTTACTCGACTTGCCGATGTTGGCGCAGGACTATTTAAGCTGGTCGCGCCAGATGACGGGCTTACTCAATGGTCAGCGCGGCGAATGGTCGGCAAAATGGCGAATGATGTGCGAAGGGCTGGACCCACTAGCACCTGCCGACGAAAACCGTCTTGCAGACATTGCTGCCGCATGGACCGATTATCTCCACCACTGCAAACAGCAGGGGCTGCACTTTATTCAGCCTGGGCGTTTTGTCTTGCCGGGCGATATGGCAGGTGCGCCCGCGCTGCAATTCTTCCCGTGGCCAGATGTCGATGCCTGGGGCGAGTCCAAACTGGCGCAGGCCGGTAAGCATACCAATGCCGGAATGCTGCGCGAGCGGTTTAATTATTACTGCGAGAAAGTGGTGAAGGGGTTCTATAAAAATCACTTCCTGCGTTTTGATCGGCAGATTGTGCTGGTGGATTGCCTGCAACCTCTCAACAGTGGACCACAAGCATTCAATGATATGCGTCTGGCGCTGACGCAGCTGATGCAAAGCTTCCACTACGGGCAGCGTACCTTGTTCCGGCGCTTGTTTTCGCCGGTTATCGATAAGCTATTGTTTGCTGCCACTAAAGCGGATCATGTGACCATCGATCAGCACGCCAATATGGTTTCATTACTGCAACAACTGATTCAGGATGCCTGGCAAAATGCGGCGTTCGAAGGGATCAGCATGGACTGCCTGGGGCTGGCGTCAGTTCAGGCGACCACCAGCGGCATTATTGATGTTAACGGTGAGAAAATCCCGGCGCTGCGCGGTAATCGACTCAGCGATGGCGCACCGCTCACTGTGTATCCTGGCGAAGTTCCCGCACGTTTGCCTGGCCAGGCGTTCTGGGATAAGCAAGGCTTCCAGTTTGAGGCGTTTCGCCCGCAGGTGATGGATGTCGACAAACCGTTGCCGCATATTCGCCTTGATGCTGCGCTGGAATTTTTAATAGGAGATAAATTGCGATGACCGAACCGTTAAAACCACGTATTGATTTCGACGGTCCACTGGAGGTCGATCAGAATCCAAAATTCAGGGCGCAGCAGACCTTTGACGAAAATCAGGCGCAAAATTTTGCCCCGGCCACGCTCGACGAAGCGCAGGAAGAAGAGGGGCAAGTTGAAGCGGTGATGGACGCAGCGTTACGTCCGAAACGCAGCCTGTGGCGCAAAATGGTGATGGGCGGGTTGGCTCTGTTTGGTGCAAGCGTTGTCGGACAGGGCGTGCAGTGGACGATGAATGCCTGGCAAACTCAGGACTGGGTGGCCTTGGGCGGCTGTGCCGCAGGAGCATTGATTATTGGTGCAGGCGTAGGGTCTGTGGTGACAGAGTGGCGGCGCTTATGGCGCTTGCGCCAGCGTGCTCATGAACGCGATGAAGCGCGCGATTTGTTGCACAGCCACGGCACGGGCAAAGGCCGCGCATTTTGCGAAAAACTGGCGCAGCAGGCTGGTATTGATCAGTCCCATCCGGCGCTGCAACGCTGGTATGCCTCAATCCATGAAACGCAGAACGATCGTGAAGTGGTCAGCCTGTATGCTCATCTGGTCCAGCCGGTTTTAGATGCTCAGGCGCGGCGCGAAATCAGTCGCTCAGCGGCGGAATCAACGTTAATGATCGCCGTTAGCCCGCTGGCGCTGGTGGATATGGCATTTATCGCCTGGCGCAATCTGCGTTTGATCAATCGTATCGCCACGCTGTATGGCATTGAACTGGGATATTACAGCCGTTTGCGCCTGTTTAAGCTGGTATTGCTGAATATCGCTTTTGCCGGAGCCAGCGAACTGGTGCGCGAAGTGGGGATGGACTGGATGTCGCAAGATCTCGCTGCGCGTTTGTCTACCCGCGCAGCTCAGGGGATTGGTGCTGGACTTCTGACGGCACGACTGGGGATTAAAGCTATGGAGCTTTGCCGCCCGCTGCCGTGGATTGACGATGACAAACCTCGCCTCGGGGATTTCCGTCGTCAGCTTATCGGTCAGGTGAAAGAGACGCTGCAAAAAGGCAAAACGCCCAGCGAAAAATAATGCAATATCGGGTGCTGACCGGATATCTTTACGCCGAAGTGCCCGTTTTTCCGTCTTTGTGTCAATGATTGTTGACAGAAACCTTCCTGCTATCCAAATAGTGTCATATCATCATATTAATTGTTCTTTTTTCAGGTGAAGGTTCCCATGCGTCTGGAAGTCTTTTGTGAAGACCGACTTGGTCTGACCCGCGAATTACTCGATCTACTGGTGCTGAGAGGCATTGATTTACGCGGTATTGAGATTGACCCCATTGGGCGAATCTACCTCAATTTTGCCGAACTGGAATTTGAAAGTTTCAGCAGTCTGATGGCCGAAATACGCCGTATTTCAGGTGTTACCGATGTGCGCACTGTTCCGTGGATGCCTTCCGAACGTGAGCATCTGGCGTTGAGCGCGTTACTGGAGGCGTTGCCTGAGCCTGTGCTTTCTGTTGATATGAAAAGCAAAGTGGATATGGCGAACCCGGCGAGCTGTCAGCTTTTTGGGCAAAAATTGGATCGCCTGCGCAACCATACCGCCGCGCAATTAATTAACGGCTTTAATTTTTTACGCTGGCTGGAAAGCGAACCGCAAGACTCGCATAACGAGCATGTCGTTATTAATGGGCAGAATTTCCTGATGGAGATTACGCCTGTTTATCTTCAGGATGAAAATGATCAACACGTTCTGACCGGTGCGGTGGTGATGTTGCGCTCGACGATTCGTATGGGCCGTCAGTTGCAGAATGTCGCTGCACAGGACGTCAGTGCCTTCAGTCAAATTGTCGCCGTCAGCCCGAAAATGAAGCATGTTGTCGAACAGGCGCAGAAACTAGCGATGCTAAGCGCGCCGTTGCTGATTACGGGTGACACCGGTACAGGTAAAGATCTCTTTGCCTACGCCTGCCATCAGGCAAGCCCACGAGCGGGCAAACCTTACCTGGCGCTGAACTGCGCGTCTATACCGGAAGATGCGGTCGAGAGTGAACTGTTTGGTCATGCTCCGGAAGGTAAAAAAGGGTTCTTTGAGCAGGCGAACGGTGGTTCGGTGCTGTTAGATGAGATAGGCGAGATGTCGCCAAGGATGCAGGCGAAATTACTGCGTTTCCTTAATGATGGTACTTTCCGTCGAGTTGGTGAAGATCATGAAGTGCATGTCGATGTAAGGGTTATTTGCGCTACGCAGAAGAATTTGGTCGAACTGGTGCAAAAAGGCGTGTTCCGTGAAGATCTCTATTATCGTCTGAACGTGTTGACGCTCAATCTGCCGCCGTTACGTGACTGTCCGCAGGACATCATGCCGTTAACTGAACTGTTCGTCGCTCGCTTTGCCGACGAGCAGGGCGTGCCGCGTCCGAAACTGGCCGCTGACCTGAATACTGTACTTACGCGTTATGCGTGGCCGGGAAATGTGCGGCAGTTAAAGAACGCTATCTATCGCGCACTGACACAACTGGACGGCTATGAGCTGCGTCCTCAGGATATTTTGTTGCCGGATTATGACGCCGCAACGGTAGCCGTGGGCGAAGATGCGATGGAAGGTTCGCTGGACGAAATTACCAGCCGTTTTGAACGCTCGGTATTAACTCAGCTTTATCGCAATTATCCCAGCACGCGCAAACTGGCAAAACGTCTCGGCGTTTCGCATACCGCGATTGCCAATAAGTTGCGGGAATATGGCTTAAACCAGAAGAAAAGCGAAGAGTGATTGTGCTGGCTGCGCCGTTCAGGCGCAGCGGCAACGTTCATTTGATGCCAAACTTTTTATGCCAGGCTTCCACATGGCGCGCCGTTTGACGCAGCGGCGCATTCACTAAATAGTTCTGAATCCAGGGTGTTTCCATCCAGTAGCGGACTTTTTCCGGCGCGTGCGTGAGGCAGTGCATCACGGCGGCATGATGAAATGAATTTGCTGAATTATCATAACCATCATAGGCACCTTCACCGATCCCACGCACTAATACGCCATGTTCCAGCATGGTCGCCAGAACGGGAATTTGTTCTGGAATATGCACAAAGAAATTTAAAAGTTGACCGCCTTTTGCCAAAGCATAGTGTTCCAGCCCCTGAAGGAACCAGTTAACCTGCGGCATATAGTTTGAGTAGATGTGCAGGTTGTAACGCAGGAGGGCCGTTGCTAGCGCATGTGAAAATCGCGGCTGATTTTTACCAAACTCAGCGATGGTAAGGACGCTGTCGAGCGATAACCTCGAACTGAAAGCCAGTGCCATTATTTCCGGTAGTTCCGGTTGTCCAAAGTGCGCGGCGGCGGCGCTACGGCAATCAGCGCGGTCAAACGTGGCGAGCATGGCGTAAATAGGGTCAGCAACGTCATGCGGCTCGTGGGCCAGTTGTTTGAAAATGTCGCCAGCATGTCCGCATTTCATAGCCATCCAGCAGAGATTAACAAATTCACCCGCCATATTGTCATTTACGAAATAGGCATCCGGATACTGATGTAATTCAAAGGACAACCCGGCAACCCATATGAAACGCATCGGAAAGACAAACGGTTCCGCAATCAGTTGTATAAACTCTGCGGCATCAAAGCATTTTCCTTCCTGGCGCTCAAACAAATAACGGGCAATATCTGGGTGAGAAAGTGAACCCCGACGAGGCCATTGGGCAGCAAATTCATGCCACTGATAACTATCATTATGATGCCGGTGGGCGATATTATTTAGCTCAGATGTCTGAAAGGCCGCTTTTGCTGCAATATATTCCACACTATCCAGCTGACGATATTCATAAACCGCTTCGCCGGGCGAGATTAATTTTCGACTAATCGCGCAGCGCTTTCGGGACTTACCGCCAAGAACCTTTTCATAAAGTGACATGAAGGGACCAGAATGCACAACATCATGTCCGACGGTGAGATATTTATCCTGCAACGCCTGAAACTCTGCGCTGTGCAAGAGATTATTCAGCAAGGTACTAAGTTCAGGCTTTATTCGGCGCTTTGCGCCAGTTGAAACGAAATGATCATGGAAATGACCATCATTGTTGCGGATTAATTGTTTTACCCAGGTTAGCGCTTCACTTAGCTGATCAGTAGAAGAAAATAAACCAATCGCATAGAGATAAAAGTCTGAGTAGGTATGGATATGATTTAATGGTTCTTTTTTACTGCGTACAAAAGAGATCGCATCGGAAAACTGTGCATTGTGGATCAAATGGCGCAAATGGCGGGTATATTGCTTCCAGGTATTGCATGTTCGCTCATCCAGAACGCCCGCATTAATTAACCACGCTTGTTTTGCCAGCAACCAGGTTTCATCATAATGAGCTGGTCCTAACGGGTGGTAATCCGCGATAAACGCTTTCAGCGCATAAGGGGTAAAATTTGGGGCGACAGGGTTATCTTCCGGGACATCGCTGGCATGGAAAAGCGATTCAAGAACAGCGGATGCTTTATTCCAGTCTTCCATTGCGCAAGCGGCGTTAAATAACACCATTCTTAATGCCGGGTAACGCGATAATGCTGTAAAAACAGGCGTACTGCCTCTCCATGAACTATATCCATTTGGATTAAAGAAATGGTAATCAGTAATGGCTGCTTCGAGCCAGGTTTCTGCACCACTAGCCTCGCTGCAGTGAACCATCGCCGCTGCGCCAAGAAAAATACCGGCTGCAGCTGCCGGCGGTAAACATGAACTACCTTGTTCAATAGGATCTGGCGCTAGCTCTAAAAGCCATTCTGCATGGTTCGTTAGTGCCTCGGCAATGGCAGGAATGTCCGTTGAACAGCAATTGTGTTTAAGCCAGACCGTAATTTGTTTATCATCCATAATAGTCATCACTCCGCTGGGCTAATAATGGCAAAGAGCAATCTTAATGCACAACGGTTAGGGGGAATAGTGGCAGGAACTCTGGAAAATAATGGGACTGGTAGATCAAAACTGCCGTTCACCGGTGGTGATTCAGTGAATGGCACAGTTGTTTAGCGCAGTACAGCCAGAGCTGCTTCGTAATCCGGCTCGGTGGTGATTTCATCCACCAGCTGGCTGAAAATCACATTATCATTTTCATCAATAACCACAACGGCACGCGCTGCCAGACCTTTCAGTGGGCCATCAGCAATTGCCACACCGTAGGCTTGCAGGAATTCAGCGTTACGGAAAGTGGAGAGGGTGATAACGTTGTTCAGACCTTCTGCGCCGCAGAAACGAGACTGGGCGAACGGCAGATCGGCAGAAATACACAGCACAACGGTGTTGTCGATCTCGGTTGCCAGTTGGTTAAACTTACGTACTGATGCGGCGCAAACACCGGTATCAATACTCGGGAAAATGTTCAGCACTTTGCGTTTACCCGCAAACTGACCGAGGGTGACGTCAGACAGATCTTTTGCCACGAGAGTAAAAGTCTGCGCTTTGCTACCCGCCAGCGGGATGGAATTGGCGACTGTAACCGGGTTGCCCTGGAAATGAACGGTTTGTGACATGATTATCTTTCCTGTTTACATATAGTTAACGTCACACCTAGTTTATGCTAACTGTCAATAACACAGCAAACGCTATTTGCGCTTAATCCGCAGACCACCGCGACAACAAGGAGTAAAGATGAGAACCGTTAAGGTATTTGAGGAAGCCTGGCCCTTACATACCCCGTTTGTGATTGCTCGGGGAAGTCGTAGTGAAGCGCGCGTGGTGGTGGTTGAACTGGAAGAAGAAGGTATTAAAGGCACCGGTGAATGCACGCCGTATCCGCGTTATGGAGAAAGTGATGCCTCGGTAATTGCGCAAATTATGAGCGTCGTGCCGCAATTAGAGAAAGGGCTGACACGGGAGGAGTTGCAAAAAATTCTCCCTGCCGGCGCAGCACGTAATGCGCTGGATTGTGCATTGTGGGATCTGGCGGCGCGAAAACAGCAGCAATCGCTGGCTGATTTGATCGGCATAACGCTTCCCGAGACAGTCACCACTGCCCAGACGGTAGTCATCGGTACGCCTGATCAGATGGCCAATAGTGCATCAACACTGTGGCAGGCAGGCGCGAAATTACTGAAAGTGAAGCTGGATAACCATCTTATCAGTGAGCGGATGGTAGCAATTCGCACGGCTGTACCCGATGCGACGCTAATCGTTGATGCAAATGAATCCTGGCGTGCAGAAGGGTTGGCAGCGCGTTGCCAACTGCTCGCGGATTTAGGCGTTGCGATGCTTGAACAACCGCTTCCTGCGCAGGACGATGCGGCACTGGAGAATTTTATTCATCCGTTACCGATTTGTGCTGATGAAAGTTGTCATACCCGTAGCAATCTGAAGGCGCTGCAAGGGCGCTATGAGATGGTTAACATCAAGCTCGATAAAACGGGTGGCCTGACGGAGGCGCTGGCGCTGGCGACCGAAGCGCGTGCACAAGGTTTCAGTCTGATGCTGGGCTGCATGTTGTGTACCTCTCGTGCCATTAACGCCGCTTTACCGCTGGTGCCGCAGGTCAGTTTTGCTGATCTTGACGGACCGACCTGGCTGGCGGTAGATGTGGAACCGGCGCTTCAATTCACGACGGGCGCATTGCATCTTTAGGATGCCAGCGCAGCAAGTTAGCCATCGCAAAGAGGTATTTTTCGCTGGCTTCGTCGGAGGAGATGGGCGGAAACTCTGCGGTGATGCAATGCAGGTTGAGATCCGCACACCAACTGCCGAAAGAGCCAGGCGTTTCATAACCGACGCTGGTGACCAGTGGCAATTCAAACGCCTGGGCCAGCCATTCACCTAATTCGCTGTGTCTGGGGTCTTCAATACAGGCCAGTGGATCGTGGAATGAGACCACCCAGGCAGGTTGAATGCGATGTATAAGCTGGCACAGCGCCTGAGTTTCAGGTTCGGAGCCAGGTTTGTCACCTGTCAGTAAAACGACATCACGTTCTTCAGCGGCGCTGTTCCAGCGATAAACTGTTTCACCTTCCTTCCAGTTTGCTGCCGGAAAGTTTCTATTTAAATCCACGCCATTAGCATTGGCCCGTAACCCTAACTGGCAGCCGTCAGGATTCACACACAGCACCACATGATGGCGGCGCAAAGAAGGTGTCAATGTCCGCAGAGCACAGGAGAGGGTCACGACCGAAGAGTTTTCATCACCGTGGGTGCCAGCCAGAATCAAACCACTTTCGTGACTGGCGGCTGGGGCCGGAAACCAGATCAAAGGCGCGCCCAATAATGAACGTCCGTAATGTTCTGTACCGGGCGGAAATGCGCCGCGTTCGGCGCGTGGGCGAGTTACGGTCATGATCGTCTCTGGTTCAGGAAGTATTACAGGCAGTGTTGTGCAAATTTTGCGGATTATCAAATCCTTTTCTTCAACGCTATGTTATCGATCTTGTATCACTTTTTTGCCGGAAGTTGTTTGCATTTCTTTAAGGCGAAACAAATAATTACGCATGATTATTAACGCAGGTTTGAGGGAAACTTATGAAGCACTCTGTTTCAGTCACGTGTTGTGCGCTGTTGGTCAGCAGCATTTCTCTTTCGTATGCTGCAGAAGTTCCGAGCGGCACAGTACTGGCAGAGAAGCAGGAGCTGGTGCGCCACATTAAAGATGAGCCTGCGTCGCTGGATCCCGCTAAAGCCGTGGGCCTGCCAGAGATTCAGGTCATTCGCGATCTGTTTGAAGGACTGGTGAATCAGAACGAGAAAGGGGAGATTGTTCCCGGCGTTGCGACTCAGTGGAAAAGTAATGACAACCGTATCTGGACTTTTACCCTGCGCGATAACGCAAAATGGGCGGATGGCACACCGGTAACGGCGCAAGATTTTGTCTACAGCTGGCAGCGTCTGGTGGACCCGAAAACTCTATCGCCATTTGCATGGTTTGCCGCGCTGGCGGGAATCAACAACGCACAGGCGATTATTGATGGTAAAGCTACGCCTGACCAGCTTGGCGTCACCGCAGTTGATGCCCATACTTTGAAAATTCAGCTTGATAAACCGTTGCCGTGGTTTGTGAATTTAACCGCTAACTTTGCCTTCTTCCCGGTGCAAAAAGACAACGTAGAAAGCGGTAAAGAGTGGACGAAACCCGGAAATCTGATCGGCAATGGCGCTTATGTTCTTAAAGAGCGTGTAGTCAATGAAAAACTGGTCGTGGTACCGAATACCCATTATTGGGATAACGCCAAAACGGTGTTGCAAAAAGTGACCTTCCTGCCAATTAATCAGGAATCCGCAGCCACTAAGCGTTACCTCGCGGGGGATATTGATATCACCGAATCCTTCCCGAAAAATATGTATCAGAAGCTGTTGAAGGATATTCCGGGGCAGGTTTATACACCGCCGCAGCTCGGGACCTATTATTATGCGTTCAACACGCAAAAAGGGCCGACGGCAGATCAGCGCGTTCGTCTGGCATTAAGTATGACGATAGATCGCCGCCTGATGACCGAAAAAGTGTTGGGGACGGGCGAAAAACCAGCGTGGCATTTTACGCCAGATGTTACTGCCGGATTCACGCCGGAGCCTTCGCCGTTTGAACAAATGAGTCAGGAAGAACTGAATGCGCAGGCAAAAACTTTGTTGAGCGCAGCCGGTTATGGTCCGCAAAAACCGCTGAAGCTGACGCTTTTGTATAATACTTCAGAAAACCATCAAAAAATTGCGATTGCTGTGGCATCGATGTGGAAAAAGAACCTTGGCGTAGATGTCAAACTGCAAAATCAGGAATGGAAAACCTATATCGATAGTCGTAATACAGGTAATTTTGATGTTATCCGCGCCTCGTGGGTGGGGGATTATAATGAACCCTCCACTTTCCTGACATTATTAACGTCAACGCATTCAGGCAACATTTCACGCTTTAACAACCCGGCCTACGACAAAGTTTTGGCCCAGGCATCGACGGAAAATACCGTTAAAGCGCGTAATGCCGATTACAACGCGGCAGAAAAAATCCTCATGGAGCAGGCACCGATTGCACCAATTTATCAATATACCAATGGACGATTAATCAAGCCGTGGCTGAAAGGTTATCCCATTAATAACCCGGAAGATGTGGCGTATAGCCGGACTATGTATATTGTGAAACATTGATGTGAACTGGCGTTACCCTTGTGGGTAACGCCAGTGATGTCTGAATTAACGACCCTGGTCTGGTGGTGTAATGTTATCCATATACAGCGTCTGGCTTGGGAACGCGAAATCCGCGCCGTGTGACTGTACAATATCGATAATCTTCAAATAAACATCCTGCTGGGCGGCAAGCCATTCAGCCCATACTGTGGTTTTGGTAAAGCAATAAACCATAATATTCAATGACGAGTCAGCAAACTGGTTGAAATAAACCAGTAAGGTTTGTCGCTGGTCGATGGCCGGGTGATTTTTCAGCATCTCACGTACGGCTTCGACAATAACGCCCACTTTTGTCGCATCCTCATAACGTAAACCAATGGTCGTGGTAATGCGCCGGTTGGTCATTCGTCCTGGGTTTTCTACGCTGATCGACGAAAACAGCGAGTTCGGTACGTACAATGGACGATTATCAAAGGTCGTAATTTTGGTAATTCGCCAGCCAATTTCCGCTACTGTACCTTCGATATTTCTGTCCGGCGAACGGATCCAGTCGCCAATACTGAAAGGACGGTCGAAATAGAGCATGATCCCGGAAAAGAAATTACTCAGAATATCTTTACCGGCCATACCGACAGCCAGACCACCAATACCACCAAAGGTCAGCAAGCCAGAAAGGCTCATGCCGAAATGTTCGCCATAAAGCAGAACAAGCACCACAATAATGGTGATTTTGATAATGCGCGACATAATCCGCGCACTGGTGATATCGCGACCTTTTTTAATCTGCTGTTTTTCAAACTGATTTATCAGCAGAAATAGTTTAATCGTCAGAATAACCGCAATCAGGGACGTACAGATAAAATCGATAACGCCTGGGGTGATAAATTTGAGTTTATAGTTTTCTATAACATAATTAATGATGCTACCAACAGCACTGATAATTATGGTGTAGATTAAAAATTGCACCGCATGGAATAAAAATCCTTTTCTTTTACGATTTCCGCGGCGAAACCAAAAGCTCATCAGAATCAATGCTGCGCAGCTACCGAAAATAATGACCAGATTAAGCGCATTATTTGTAAACAGTTCAGCGATCATTGTTTTATCAGGCTCCTCCAGATAATTGTCGTCATGCCGGAAACCCCTGGCGGGGCTATTTTACCGCGACAATTCATTCAGATCATCAATAGTCAGGGAAGGAAGTAGCAACATTAGCTAACTAATCAATGCGTTGATTGTAAATCCAGCTAAGAGGTGAGGTTTTCAGAGCAGACAACGGTGAAATGTCATGGTATTGTTACGGTTAGGTAACAAGAAATTTGTCTGCACAAGGATTACATCATGATTATGGCGAAACTGAAGTCAGCGAAAGGGAAGAAATTTCTCTTTGGTTTGTTGGCGGTTTTCATTATTGCGGCGTCGGTTGTGACTCGCGCGACCATCGGCGGCGTGATAGAACAGTACAATATTCCGCTGTCTGAGTGGACGACATCAATGTATGTGATTCAGTCATCAATGATTTTTGTTTATAGCCTGGTCTTTACTGTGTTGCTGGCAATCCCGTTGGGAATTTATTTCCTTGGCGGCGAAGAGCAGTAAGTAAAAAATAGGCCCGTTAACTCGGGCCTTGTAAGTTATTGAAGAGTCGTTAATCGTCTTCTTCGTCATCCAGTTCAACGGGTGTCTGATACTGGTCAGGTTTAATGACCAGCAGGTCGCAGCGAAGATGATCAATCACCTGTTCCGCCGTGTTGCCGAGGAATGCTGCTGAAATACCGGTGCGTCCGACCGTACCCAGAACCACAATCCCCGCCTGTAAGTGCTCCGCCAAATCAGGAATCACCTCTTCTGGTAGACCTTTTTCAACGTGTGTCATGTTTTCATTAATACCGAATTTCTGCCGCAGGGCTTTCATTGCCAGCAAATGTTGCCCACGAATGGCATCGTTATAAACGCTCGGATCAAATTCCGGCAGTTCAATCGCGATATTAATTGGCGTTACCGGATAAGCGCCAACCAGATGAACTTCGGTATGGTTGACTTGTTCCGCCAGTTCGATCGTCTCTTTGACCAGTTTTTCATTGAGCGCATTATGGTACGGCTCTTCACTGGCGAGATTCACCGCCACCAGCGCCTTACCCCCTTCCGGCCACGGCTGGTCTTTCACCATCCACACCGGGCTTGGGCATTTGCGTAACAGATGCCAGTCCGTTGGCGTAAAAATCACCGCTTCCAGACGGTCATGTTGGTGCGCCATTTTTAGCACCAAATCGTGCCCGCCGCTGATCACTTCCTGAATGATGGCTTCGAATGGACGGTTATGCCAGACCACTTTAATTTCAATGGGAACGCCAGCATTGAGATAATATTTTGCCTGCTCGTGGATCCAGGCTGTTCGCTGGCTGATGACGCCCTGACGCATAGCGGTACGTTCGTCCGGGGAGAGCAGGGTGGTCATTTCGTATGAGAAGTCATAGATCGGCAAAAAGGCTTTAATTTTGCCACCAATCCGTTGATGTAAATAAACAGCTCGCCGCAATGCTGGTTGGTCGTCCTGGTTAGGATCGATAACAACGAGCATGTTCTGATACATAGCCATACAGGGTCTCCTTACAACAACTGTCAACGCAGTTTGTAATTAAAAGATTAACCCATATCTGGTGAATGAAACAGTGATGAACCTTCTGTCAGATCAATAAATCAGAAAAATTTAATGATATGACAGAAGGATAGTGAGTGATGCGGAAAAATCAGGCAACGTTACGCGTGTGACCAGCAAGCTGGGCCAGCGCATCGTTATTTTCGATGGTGATGTATTTACCTTTGACTGCCAGCATACCGCTTTTCTGGAAGCGACCCAGCAGACGGCTGATGGTTTCAACCGTCAGGCCCAGATAGTTACCGATATCGCCACGAGTCATCGTCAGGCGGAATTCACGAGGGGAGAAGCCGCGTTGGGCAAAACGACGGGACAGGTTGTAGATGAATGCAGCCAGACGCTCCTCGGCATTTTTCTTCGACAACAGCAGAATCATGTCCTGATCGCCTTTGATTTCACCGCTCATCAGACGCATCATCTGCTGACGCAGATTCGGCATTTTACCGGACAAATCGTCCAGCGTTTCGAACGGAATTTCACATACCATCGAGGTTTCCAGCGCCTGCGCGAAGCTCGGGTGATGACCGCTGCCGATGGCATCAAATCCCACCAGGTCACCAGCTAAATGGAAACCAGTGATTTGCTCGTCGCCTTGCTCAGTAATGGTATAACTTTTAATCGTACCGGAGCGGATGGCATAAAGCGATTTAAGTTCATCACCAGCCTTAAACAGCGTCTGGCCTTTCTGAATAGGCTTCTTTCGCTCAATGATATTATCAAGCTGATCAAGCTCATGTTCGTTGAGTGTGAACGGGATGCAAAGCTGGCTGATGCTGCAATCCTGGCAATGGATAGCACAACCGCCAGACTGAATGCGCCGTATAATTCGCTTTTCCGGGATCATAGGTCTGCTCAAGCCGTAATTGATATTTGTCAATTTTAACATCTTTTTAGGGAGCAAGTAAGTCTAAGCAAACCTTAACAGCAGAGAATTCCGATATTAGATGTAAATATATGTCTATCTATTTGAAAACCCTTAAGTTGTTAAGGGTAACTTTACATAAAAGTGTGAACAAGCTGGCACAAATTGTTTAATGTTTACAGCAAAAGATAACCTTCGTGGCGCAATAACCACTCTTTTCGCTGAACTCCACCTGCATATCCGGTCATGGTGCCGTTTCGGCCAATAACCCGATGGCAAGGTACAACAATGCTGATGGGATTCGATCCGTTAGCCGCACCAACGGCACGCGCCGCGCCGGGGCGGCCCAATTGTTCAGCCAGTTGGCCGTAATGCATTACCTGCCCGCAGGGGATTGTGCGTAATGTTTTCCAGACCTCGCGCTGAAATGGCGTCCCCCCCGTGGCAGTGGGAAGCGTATCAATAATGCTAAGATTACCGGCAAAATATTCACGAAGCTTGTCGCTTAAACCACCTGGGTTGGTGGCAGAAATGCGTTCATAGCCTTCTTTGCGGTAATGGATGTCCAGCAGCTGCACCATGCGTTCGCTGTACTCTTCCCATTCAACCGCCCGCAAGTGAAATTGCTCATCGCAAATCACCCACAGTGGACCTAGTGGCGTGGCAATTTTTTCTTCAAGTAATCTCAGCATCCGTTCTCTCTTAAGACAAACGAGGGTAAATCCCCGGACCTATCGGCAGACCAATAAGATACCACGCCAGCAACATCAGCAGCCATACCACCAAAAAGATAAGTGGATAGGGCAAAACTAACGAATAGTAAGTACCCAGTTTCGCGTCTGGTTTGTAGCGTTGCAGGAATCCAAGAAACAGTGGAACAAAAGGAGATACCGGCGCTAAAGGCAATACGGATGAGTCGGCAATACGAAAGAGGATTTGCGCAAATGCCGGGTGAAAGCCAAGTAGCATAAACATCGGTACGAAAATGGGGGCCAGAATCGACCAGATTGCGGAACCGCTGGCGATAAACATGCATAAGAAAGAGGAAAGCAACGCCAGACCGACAAACGCCGGGATGCCGCTAAGCCCTGAACTTTCCAGTATATCGGTCAGCCCTACGGCGATGAATTTCCCCATGTTGCTCCAGTTAAACATGGCGACAAACTGGGCGAGGGGAAAAACCATCACGATAAATCCCGCCATCTCTTTCATCGGTTCAATCATTAAATGCGGTAAATCCGCCTGACGTCGAATTGTGCGGGTAGCGATGCCATAAGCCAGCGAGACCACAAAGAAAAAAAGAATGATCAGTGGCACGATACCTTTAATAAAGGGTGATGGCATCACGGTGTGATTAATCGGATCGCGCAATATACCGTTTACCGGGATCACCATCAGCGCAATCGCAGCAATAAAAAGTAGCGATACGACACCTGCTATGCGTAAACCAAAACGCTGACTTTCGGTCAATGTCTGCAGTTTCTCATCGCTGTTTCCCTGCCATTGACCTAACCGTGGCTCAATGATTTTGTCGGTTATCAGGCCGCCAACAACCGTCAGTACGACTACGGAGCTGGCCATAAAATACCAGTTATCAATTACACTGACGTGCATTTGCGGATTGAACGCAGCCGCAGCCTCCGTGCTGATCCCCGACAGCAACACGTCGGTTGTGACAATCAGTAAATTAGCCGTAAAGCCGCAACCTACGCCTGCAATGGCGGCCAGTAAGCCTGCAACTGGATGCCTGCCCACCGCCAGAAAAATCAGCGCACCCATCGGTGGCATGATCACTAACGCCGCATCGGAAGAAATGTGGCTGAAAAAAGCAATAAACAGCACCATATAACTGGCGTAGCGAGCATTCACATGCGATGCCATTTTAACCATCAACGCTGGCAGTAAGCCGACGCGCTCCGCCAGACCGGCACCTAAAACCAGCGCCAGGATCGCGCCAAGTGGGGCAAAACCGCTAAAGTTTTTAATCACATTGGGTAAAAACCAGTGTAATCCTTCCACACTGAGCAGGTTTTTCACGACCACTGGCGTACCATCGGTCGGGTTTTTCGCACTGACGCCAAAGGCCGACAAAATTGCCGTCGTCACCATGAGTACGATAATCAAATAGATAAAGAGCAAAAAAGGATGGGGAACCTTGTTACCAATTCTTTCGACCCAGCCATAGAGCTTCCCGGATTGGGAGGACGACGGTATGGATGACATACTCATGGGCATTCCTCGATTGTTGTGTTTGCGTTGTTGTTGTTATTTTAAAGGTGACGGTGTCACGTTTTTCGGAATAGGGCAGTGATACGGTTGCGTGTCCGTAACTTGCTGATGCTCTTGTTGGCATTCTTGCAATAGCCCTGAATCAATGAAGAGATTAAGTGTGGTTGCTGCTATAGTTTTCGCCGCCAGCAGCATTCCTTTATGAGCAATAGACGTTCGCCCCTGGCTAACCAGTTGCCACGTATGTAGCGGTGTACCGACGGCGAAACAGGGGCTGAAACACTGGGCAACAGGCAGTTTCCAACTGACGTCGCCGACATCAGTCGATGCCGCAAGCACGTTATCGGTGGCGGCATATGGAGCGACTTCATTCGCCAGTACCGTTTCACGATGACGTATTGCAAAAGCCTTTCCGTTTTCTCCACCGGTTGCGGCGATATTATTCAGACTGTTTTGCCGATCGTTGGGGGTGAGCGTAGCCTGAATTTGTTTCGCAAAAGCCAGTTCTTCGGATTTCCATTCCGGAGTACCAAAATGGGATAGGGCCTGGTACATGGCATTTTCTAAGGTGCGATTCGGGAGATAACTGGAACAGGCTTTGTCAAAGCGGCATTCAACCGTGGTTTCGGTCATCAATGCCGCACCTTCGGCGATTTTGGCGACCCGATCATAAATATGCTGCACATCGGTCATTTCGGGGGCGCGGATAAGATAAAGCACTTCTGCCTGCGCCTGGACCACGTTGGGCGAGATCCCGCCGCTATCTGTGATGGCATAGTGTACGCGCGCTTTTTCAATAATATGTTCGTTGAGGAAGTTGGTACCAGTGGTCATCAACGTTACGGCATCAAGGGCGCTGCGTCCCAAATGAGGGGAGTTCGCGGCATGTGCTGCGATCCCTTTAAAGCGCCATGATGCCTGAATATTTGCCAGCGTGCGGGTATTGAACATACCGGCAAAGGCTTCCGGGTGCCAGGTGAGTGCCGCATCCACATCATCAAATAACCCCTCGCGGACCATGAACGTTTTTCCCGAGCCGCCTTCTTCGCCAGGACAACCATAAAAGCGCACCGTGCCGCCTTGCCCATATTGTTCCAGCCATTTCTTGACGGCTATTGCTGCGGCAAAAGCGGCGGTTCCCAGCAAATTGTGTCCGCAACCGTGACCATTTTCACCGGGCGTCGTGGATGTAGGCTGCGCGCAACCTGCTTGCTGACTTACACCTGCCAGGGCGTCATATTCCCCCAGCAAGGCGATAACCGGTTTGTCTTGACCAAACGAAGCAATAAAGGCATTTGGGATATTGCCTACGTTGCGAGTCACGGTAAAGCCTGCAGATTCCAGCGCCGAAGCCAGATGTTCCGCTGACCAGAACTCTTCAAAACGTGTTTCTGGATGATCCCAGATTTGATCAGCAATATCGGTATAACGTTGGCGATCGGCTTCAATCGCATCGTCGATAAAACGATAGATTTCCTGCATCAGATACCTCGCGTCCAGGGAAAATTGAGCGCGGTGCGCGCCAGCGTTTCGACGGCAATAGCGAGAACCTGCTCGTCAAAATCGAATTTTTCGTTGTGATGACCTGCCGCCAGCTGTGTGCCAAACACCATATAGGAGGCTTGCCCTTGATGTTGCTGCACGCGGGCCATCATTAATGTGGCATCTTCGGAACCCGCAGGCGCTTCAACACGTTCAATGGCCTGATTGACCCCCGCGACCTGAGCCGCCTGGCTTTGTAACCATGCGACCCATTGCGGCGAAGGAGAACTGGCGGTAGCTGCACCCATCAGCCGAGTTTCAACGCCGACACCATACATGGCTGCTGCGCCCTGAATCGCTTGTTGTGCACGGTCAAAAACATATTGATTGATGACGTCGCTGCCCCCTCGAGTTTCAACTTTCAGCAACGCCGAGGCAGGAACCACATTACGACCGCTTCCTGCCTGCATAACGCCCACGTTTACTCTGGAAGCCCCTTCGCTGTGCGGGGCGATTCCATGCAGCGCAAGAGTTGCTTGTGCTGCCGCCAGTAAGGCATTGTGACCGTCTTGTGGTTTTGCGCCTGCGTGAGCGGCGGTACCAGTGAAGTGCGCGTCAAATTTGGTTGTTGCCATAAAATTATCACTGCCGCACACCACGGTGCCCGCAGGTACGCCAGTGCCAATGTGCACGGCAGTAAAATAATCAACATCATCCACTACACCTGCATCGACCATCGCCCGCGCGCCACGCGTACCTTCCTCTGCAGGCTGAAAAATCAGTTTGATGACGCCGTGAAGTCCGGACTCGAACTGTTTAAGGGTGTGCGCCAGCCCAAGCCCAATAGCGGTATGTCCATCATGACCACAGGCATGCATCATTCCGGCGTTACATGACGCAAAACCGTCGCGGTAGGGGCGATGGCTGACATCCCGTTCTTCACTGAGATCCAGCGCGTCCATATCGACACGGAAAGCCATCACCGGACCGGGGCGACCGGTATCCAGGGTGGCGACGATGCCAGTGAAACCACCTTCAAAAGCCGCAATCCATTGTGCTAACGCACCTTGTTGAAGAGCGCGCTCGAATTCGCGCTGTAGAGTGAGTTCATCAGGTAGTCCCATCCGACTACTTTCATTAACGACTTCGCGGCCCAGCGCCAGTGAATAGCCGAGCTGGTGCAATTCTTCTGCAACAAGGGTGGCTGTGCGGAATTCCACCCAGCCAGACTCTGCATAGCGATGAAAATCACGTCGCCAGTGCGATAATCTTGGGGCAAGCGAATTAACAAATTGATTCAAAGACTCCATAACCTTTCCCGTCATCAGTAAAAAATGTGACCCGGTTCACGTAGTGATAGTTTTTACTTATCACTAACTGATTTTTCACAGTTTTAACCGTTCATAAATTACCCTGACACAATCATCTGCATTAAAGTAGATGCCAGTTTCTTTGGTCTGATAAATAACGGTTATCGGTGGCGTCATGGCTTTTCAGGTAAAAATTCATCAAATTCGGGCTTTTGTTGAAGTGGCTCGTCAGGGCAGCATTCGCGGAGCGAGCCGAATGTTGAATATGTCGCAACCGGCACTGAGTAAATCTATTCAGGAGCTGGAAGAAGGGTTAGCGGCACAACTCTTTTTTCGCCGTAGTAAAGGCGTGACGTTAACTGATGCCGGCGAAAGTTTTTATCAGCACGCCAGTCTTATTCTTGAAGAGCTGCGCGCAGCGCAAGAGGATATTCGCCAACGACAAGGGCAACTGGCAGGGCAAATTAATATCGGCATGGGGGCCAGTATTTCCCGCAGTCTGATGCCAGCTGTCATATCTCGTTTTCATCAGCAGCATCCGCAGGTAAAAGTACGCATTATGGAAGGGCAACTGGTGTCGATGATTAATGAATTGCGCCAGGGAGAACTGGATTTCACCATCAATACCTATTATCAGGGACCCTACGACCACGAATTTACTTTTGAGAAATTACTGGAAAAGCAATTCGCGATCTTTTGCCGCCCGGGACATCCCGCCATTGGTGCCCGTTCGATCAAACAGTTACTGGACTACAGCTGGACAATGCCGACGCCACACGGCAGCTACTACAAACAGTTGAGTGAATTGCTTGACGATCAGGCGCAAACGCCACAGGTCGGCGTAGTCTGCGAGACGTTTTCAGCCTGTATCAGTCTGGTGGCAAAAAGCGATTTTCTCAGCATACTACCTGAAGAAATGGGCTGCGATCCCTTGCACGGACAGGGGCTGGTGATGTTGCCGGTTAGCGAAATTTTACCGAAAGCGGCCTATTATTTGATTCAGCGGCGTGATAGTCGCCAGACACCGCTGACCGCGTCATTAATCACGCAATTCCGGCGAGAATGCGGCTATCTGCAAAGTTAAAACTGCATAAAAAAATAGAGTCTGTCGACATCCGCCAGACTCTACAGTACACACAGCAGTGCATCCGCGTCTTAAATCCGGCATGGTCTCCTCTGCGCCGGTGACTGTGTTATAACGGTTTTAACCTTTAGTTGCCAATTTTCTTCAGTGACAGATTTCACGAAAATATAAGTTACATTATTAATATCGTGAATGAATAATCATGCATAAGCATTTTGCTTAAAATATCGGCAATATTTGGAACTTATTACTGGAATTTTGGGTAATACGTTGTTGGACCGACCCGGTCTGGTTATCATATCGCGCTCTTAATTGCGGGAGGATGTAACATGAACCTTGACGACAAATCGCTGTTTCTTGACGCCATGGAAGATGTCCAGCCGCTGAAACGTGCTACAGATGTCCACTGGCATCCAACGCGTAACCAACGTGCGCCGCAGCGTATCGACACGCTGCAACTTGATAATTTCCTCACCACCGGATTTCTCGACATCATCCCGCTAAGCCAGCCGCTGGAGTTTCGGCGGGAAGGGTTGCAACATGGGGTGCTGGATAAGCTGCGCAGTGGTAAATATCCGCAACAGGCGAGCCTGAATCTTTTGCGCCAGCCGGTGGAAGAGTGCCGCAAAATGGTGTTCAGTTTCATTCAACAAGCCCTGGCGGATGGTTTGCGTAATGTGCTGATTATTCATGGTAAAGGGCGGGAAGATAAATCGCATGCCAATATTGTCCGCAGCTATGTGGCGCGCTGGTTGACCGAATTTGATGATGTCCAGGCATATTGTACCGCGCTACCGCATCATGGCGGCAGCGGGGCGTGTTACGTCGCACTACGTAAAACGGCGCAGGCAAAGCAAGAAAACTGGGAGCGCCACGCTAAGCGCAGTCGTTGATCTCGAGACGCATCCGCGGCTTATGCCGCCAGCACGCGGTTGCGTCCATCATTTTTCGCCCGATACAAAGCATCATCAACGCGTTTAAAGAGTTCATCGATGCTTTCATTTCCTTCGTGATGCGCCACACCAATGCTGACGGTAAAGCGTGGTAAGCCCGAAATACTCACTTTTGTCACGCTTACGCGGATAGTTTCAGCCAGCGAAAGCGCGGTATCCAGTGGGGTTCTTGGTAGCAATAAGACAAACTCTTCGCCTCCCCAACGAAACACCAAATCGCCTTTGCGAGCGCAACTTTCGAGAGTGCGGGCGAGGGCGCATAACACCTCATCACCTTTAGAATGCCCATAGAGATCGTTAATGTGTTTAAAACGATCGGTGTCGATGAGCAATAAGCTGTAATCCTGAGCGATGGCGAGGTGCTGCATTTGGCCTGGCTCGGTAATGTGATAAAACTGTCGCCGATTCAGTAATCCGGTCATCGCGTCATGGTGGGCAGCATGTTCCAGCTGCTCCTCCAGCCGTTTTTGCTCCGTAATATCATGCACAATACATAACATGAGCTTGTCGCCATAAATTTCAATCGGCCCAGCATAGGTCTGCACATGACGAGTCGAACCATCCGCCAGTTTATGAACAAAATTCAAAGGCTTATGACCACCGGGTAAATGCGAGATTTCATGCATGATAGGCATGACGCGACGCCCGAGCATATTAATTTCCCAGGTATGTTTCTGGCACATCGTTTCATGGTTATAACCATAGAAATTGAGCGCGGCGAGGTTAGCATCGACGATTTGGCCATCTCGTGAGGGGTCAATCAACAACATTGGTGCAGAGTTAGTCAGAAAAAAGCGCGCATAAAAACCTTGTTTTTTGCGCTGATAATTTGCCGAGCGACTGGCTTTTAAACCCAGCGTTGCCGGCGCTTCGATACCTTCGAAAATAATCACCGGTTCTGCTTCTGTCAGCTCTCGCAAAACAAGCCGACAGCTTAATGCTGTTTCCTCTTCTTTACGTTGAACGGTGAGGATTTCGATAATATCGTGTTGGTTTTGCAGATCGGAGAGGTATTTCGGTAGTTCTTTTTGTGAGGAGACGGAATAGGGACCGGTTCGTAGCTGACTAAACGTGAGGTCTTGCATCAACAGTCGTGCCGCGCTGTTGGCATAAATTAACTGTTCCTCAAAGGGCGAAACGATCCAGACAGGACTGGTGAGTAAGTCCAGGGTATTGAAGTTGTGCGTAATCATTGAGATCCCGTTATTTTTATCAATTTTTGTTGCTATCCGATCGCAAAAAGCCACGTCATATGATCAGATAATTCTGATAATGATAGACGCTATTTAACACTTCACACGGTTTGTATATGGAAAAGCATTTTGCTTTTTGTATTCAATTTAGACAGAATTTTATTAATCATTTCAGGGTAATGGGGTGATGAGATGTTGCGTAACAGGGCCAGAAGGCTAGACTACAAAATAATGCGTTGATGATGGAGGCACTGTGGAAGCGATTAAGGGATCGGACGTTAATGTCCCGGATGCAGTATTTGCCTGGATGCTGGATGGTAGAGGCGGCGTTAAACCGCTGGAAAATACAGATGTGATTGATGAAGCGCATCCCTGCTGGCTCCACCTTAATTATGTACACCATGATAGCGCCCAATGGCTGGCGACAACACCGCTTCTCCCTAATAACGTACGTGATGCGCTGGCGGGCGAGAGCACGCGTCCCCGAGTCAGCCGTCTCGGCGAAGGCACGCTGATTACATTGCGCTGTATAAACGGCAGCACCGATGAACGCCCCGACCAACTGGTCGCCATGCGTGTATATATGGACGGGCGGTTAATTGTTTCGACCCGACAACGCAAAGTGCTGGCGCTGGACGATGTGGTAAGCGATCTGGAAGAAGGCACTGGTCCGACCGATTGCGGGGGATGGCTGGTGGATGTTTGCGATGCGTTGACCGATCATTCCAGCGAATTTATCGAGCAGCTGCACGATAAAATTATCGACCTTGAAGATAATCTCCTCGATCAACAAATTCCACCGCGTGGATTTCTGGCGCTGTTGCGCAAACAATTAATTGTTATGCGTCGCTATATGGCACCGCAACGTGATGTTTATGCTCGTCTTGCCAGTGAGCGTCTGCCGTGGATGAATGATGATCAACGCCGCCGAATGCAGGATATTGCCGATCGCCTTGGGCGCGGGCTTGACGAAATCGACGCCTGTATAGCACGGACTGGCGTGATGGCTGATGAAATCGCTCAGGTGATGCAGGAAAATTTAGCGCGTCGTACCTATACAATGTCGTTGATGGCAATGGTCTTTTTACCCAGTACGTTTCTGACAGGGTTATTTGGCGTCAACCTTGGTGGGATCCCAGGCGGCGGGTGGCAATTCGGATTTTCAATTTTTTGTATTCTGTTAGTTGTTCTTATTGGTGGTGTTGCTTTATGGTTGCATCGTAGTAAATGGTTGTAACAAAAGCAATTTTTCCGGCCGTCTGTATACAAAAACGCCGCAAAGTTTGAGCGAAGTCAATAAACTCTCTACCCATTCAGGGCAATATCTCTCTTGCAGGTGAATGCAACGTCAAGCGATGGGCGTTGCGCTCCATATTGTCTTACTTCCTTTTTTGAATTACTGCATAGCACAATTGATTCGTACGACGCCGACTTTGATGAGTCGGCTTTTTTTTGCCTGTTATATATCAGCGTCTACCCTTTAAGAGTCCACCCAATGACCGGAGGGAAATATGACGACACTCATTTATTTGCAAATTCCTGTCCCTGAACCGATTCCTGGCGATCCTGTTCCAGTGCCCGATCCAATCCCTCGCCCGCAACCCATGCCTGACCCACCACCCGATGAAGAACCGATTAAATTGTCGCATCGTGAGCGTAGATCTGCGAGGATACGCGCTTGCTAATTTTTGCGTCGATGACCACGAGAACAGATTGTGACCGCTTTTTCTACCCTGAATGTTTTGCCTCCCGCCCAACTCACGAACCTTAATGAGTTGGGTTATTTAACTATGACGCCGGTGCAGGCTGCCGCGCTTCCGGCGATCCTTGCCGGAAAAGATGTTCGCGTGCAGGCGAAAACCGGCAGCGGCAAAACGGCGGCTTTTGGCCTCGGGCTGCTACAGAAAATTGATGCGTCGCTATTTCAGACCCAGGCTTTAGTGCTGTGCCCTACGCGTGAACTGGCGGATCAGGTGGCAGGTGAATTGCGTCGGCTGGCGCGTTTTCTGCCAAATACCAAAATTTTGACTTTGTGCGGTGGTCAACCGTTCGGTATGCAGCGTGATTCGTTGCAACATGCGCCGCATATTATCGTGGCAACCCCGGGGCGTTTGCTGGACCATCTGCAAAAAGGCACGGTATCACTGGATGCGTTGAATATGCTGGTGATGGATGAAGCCGATCGCATGCTGGATATGGGATTTAGCGATGCCATTGATGATGTTATCCGTTTTGCGCCAGCATCTCGACAGACGCTTCTGTTTTCGGCAACCTGGCCGGAAGCCATCACCGCAATCAGCGGACGAGTTCAACGCGAGCCATTGGCGATTGAAATTGACTCAACAGATGCTCTGCCTCCCATTGAACAACAATTTTATGAGACATCCAGCAAAGGCAAAATTCCGCTGTTGCAACGGTTATTAAGTTTGCATCAGCCATCCTCTTGCGTGGTGTTTTGCAATACCAAAAAAGATTGTCAGGCTGTCTGCGACGCGCTGAATGACATAGGGCAAAGTGCATTGTCGTTACATGGCGATCTGGAGCAACGTGACCGCGATCAGACCCTGGTACGTTTTGCTAACGGTAGCGCTCGTGTGCTGGTCGCGACGGATGTTGCTGCGCGTGGTCTTGATATTAAATCGCTTGAGCTGGTAGTGAACTTTGAACTGGCGTGGGACCCTGAAGTTCATGTACATCGCATCGGTCGTACAGCGCGTGCAGGAAATAGCGGTCTGGCGATCAGTTTCTGTGCCCCGGAAGAAGCACAGCGGGCCAATATCATTTCTGACATGTTGCAGATAAAACTTAACTGGCAAACGCCGCCAGTTAATAGTTCCATTGTGCCGCTGGAAGCAGAAATGGCAACGTTATGTATCGATGGCGGGAAAAAAGCCAAAATGCGCCCGGGTGATGTATTAGGTGCGCTGACAGGAGATATCGGGCTTGATGGCGCAGATATTGGCAAAATCGCCGTGCATCCGGCGCATGTCTATGTCGCGGTGCGTCAGGCTGTTGCTCATAAAGCATGGAAACAGTTACAGGGCGGGAAGATTAAAGGAAAAACGTGCCGGGTGCGGTTATTAAAATAATGAAATGTTGAATCGCAGGGTGCAAGAGTAAACATCTTCTTCGGGATTGCCGGATGCGACGCTGGCCGCGTCTTATCCGGCCTCCATAAGAGTAGCCCGATAAGCTTGCGCATCGGGCGCTATCCGGGTTATTTCACTTCAACCACATTCAGTCGTAACTCATCCAACTGATTTTCATCTTCTTCAGGCTGCCAACCCGCCGGTTGTAGAGGGATCTCTTCGCGATCAAACGCCAGATCACCCCCGTTAACCACTTCAGAACCGTGGGTAATGCCTTTGAAATCGAACAGGTTGGTATCGCACAGATGCGACGGCACCACATTCTGCATCGCGCTGAACATCGTCTCGATACGCCCCGGATAACGTTTATCCCAGTCACGCAACATGTCAGCAATCACCTGACGTTGCAGGTTAGGCTGTGAACCGCACAGGTTGCACGGAATAATCGGGAACGCTTTTGCGTCGGCAAAGCGCTGAATATCTTTCTCGCGGCAGTAGGCCAGCGGACGAATCACGATATGTTTGCCATCATCGCTCATCAGTTTCGGAGGCATACCTTTCATCTTGCCGCCGTAGAACATATTTAAGAACAACGTTTGCAGGATATCGTCACGATGGTGACCCAGCGCGATCTTCGTCGCTCCCAGTTCCGTTGCGGTACGGTAAAGAATTCCGCGACGAAGACGAGAACACAGTGAGCAAGTGGTTTTGCCCTCCGGAATCTTCTCTTTCACGATACCGTAAGTGTTCTCTTCCACAATCTTGTATTCAATGCCCAGCTTTTCAAGATACTCGGGCAGAATGTGTTCCGGGAAGCCCGGTTGCTTTTGATCGAGGTTAACAGCCACCAGCGAAAAGTTGATTGGCGCGCTTTGCTGCAAATTGCGCAGAATCTCCAGCATGGTATAGCTGTCTTTACCCCCGGAGAGGCAAACCATGATGCGATCGCCTTCTTCAATCATATTGAAGTCAGCAATGGCTTCGCCCACGTTACGACGCAGACGTTTTTGTAATTTGTTCAGGTTGTATTGTTCTTTCTTACTAATTTCTTGATTTTGCGACATTTAAAAGCGACTCAATTCGTTATATGGCATCAGAAGAGTATGCGTCATGCCGGAACGCCCAGCATAAGAAATCTGATATAAAAACTGTGGCGTGTATGGTACGGATTAGAGGGGAAAATGTCAGCACATTTGCGAAATGAATCAAAAAGCCCGCAGCAATGTGCGGGCGTTAGTGTCAGCGCACAACCAGCACGGAGCACTCTGCGTGACGCACTACAGCTGCGGCGTTAGAACCGAGCAGATAAGTGGTGATATCCGGTCGATGGGAAGCAATGATGATCATATGAGCGGGGATCTTCTTCGCCAATTCCAGAATGCGGTCTTTGGGCGAGCCTTCCTCAACATGGACATGCACTCTGTCGGTTGGCAGTTTAAATTTTTTAATGATCTCTTCCAGTTGCGATTTGGCTTCCGCTTTCAGGTCATCCATTGCCGGTAATTCTGCGGAATATGCTAAACCCAGAGAGGCATAGTAGGGCAGTGAAGGTATTACCGTCAGGAAATGAACCTCTGCATCATCAATCTTTGCCTCTGCCTCAACGTGGCTAATCACGCGTTGAGTTAATTCTGAATCGGAAATATCGATAGGGACAAGAATCGTTCTGTTCATAAAACCTCCTGTTTTAGTATCCGCATAAAGTGTAACGCCAGATGACACTTTTTGTGTAATGACGGAGTTCACATTTTTAATTTAGATCAAAGGAGGAAGAATAAGCAGAAAAAGCCCGCCATAACAGCGGGCAGGAGGATTTAGAACTGATAAACCAGACCTAAAGCGACAATATCATCGGTAGAGATGCCGTTGGCAGCGTAGAAGCTGTCATCTTCATCCAACAGGTTGATTTTATAGTCAACGTAGGTGGACATATTTTTGTTGAAATAGTAAGTCGCGCCAACATCGGCGTATTTAACCAGATCTTTATCATCAACACCTGCCGGGTTGTCTGCACCACCGGCAGCGTGCAGGTCACGGCCTTTAGACATCAGGAAAGAGACTGCCGGACGCAGACCAAAATCAAACTGGTACTGTGCAGTGACTTCAAAGTTCTGTGTTTTGTTTGCAACAGCATAATCGCTGTCGCCAAACGGGGTCATATTACGCGTTTCTGAATACATGGTTGCCAGGTAAATATTGTTAGCATCGTATTTTAGCCCAGCAGTCCACGCGTCTGCTTTATCACCACCAGCCGCAGTATGGTTAACCTGGTCATTGGTGCGGTCAGAAGAGGTGTATGCCGCACCAGCGCTAAAGCCCATGCCTAAATCATATGTTGTGGAAAGACCCCAGCCGTCACCGTTTTCATGGCGAACATCACGTCCGTTGTTGGTGCCTTCCTGACCATTACTGGCTCCTTCGTTGTTACCTTGATACTGCACCGCGAAGTTCAGACCATTTACCAGACCGAAGAAATCAGTGTTACGATAAGTCGCGACGCCATTGGCACGACCAGTCATAAAGTTGTCTGCATTGGTATAAGAGTCACCGCCAAATTCAGGCAGCATATCGGTCCAGCCTTCGATGTCGTACATTACGCCATAATTACGTCCGTAATCGAAAGAACCGTAATCTGCAAATTTCAGTCCGGCAAATGCCAGACGGGTCCATGACTGGTTTTTTGAAGATTCAGTGTTGTTTGCCTGAATATTGTATTCCCATTGACCGTAGCCAGTAAGTTGATCGTTAATTTGGGTTTCGCCTTTAAAACCCAGACGCGCATAGCTCTGGTCGCCATCTTTCGCTGAATTATCAGAAAAATAATGCAGGCCATCAACTTTGCCATACAGATCTAATTTGTTGCCGTCTTTATTATAAACTTCGGCTGCATGTGCAGCACCTGCGGCGAGCAGGGCAGGAATTAAAAGTGCCAGTACTTTGCTTTTCATTGAATAAATCCTTTAGTTATTTTATTTGCCTTTTATCCCCATTTCGGGGAATGAAAACATCCTAAAGGAGAAGTTCAGTTAGCCGATAAATATCATTTGTTACGCCTTAAGTAAAACCTTAATCAAATAATTCCTCTGAAATGATAATAAGTCTGGTGAATGTATCGAAGATAATACATACAAAATAAAAATTATACTTTTAATTTGCTATACGTTATTCTGCGCGGGTTATATGCCTTTATTGTCACAGATTTTATTTTCTGTTGGGCCATTGCATTGCCACTGATTTTCCAACATATAAGAAGACAAGCCCGAACAGTCGTTCGGGCTTTTTTTAGAATTGGATAATCCTTATCCAGAGCATTTAATCGGTGTTGCTTTTTTCCGCTTTTCCGGCCATTTGTGCCAGGAAGTCATAGCGTTTTTGCAAATCAGCTGCGGCATCTTTCCATAACTGTTCTGCCACTTCTGGCTGCTGCGAATTCAGACGACGGAAACGCTGCTCGTGAAGTAACGTTTCTTCCAGTGCTTCTGACGGCGGGCGTGAATCCAGCGCCAGCGGCAGTTTGCCTTCATCGGCTCGACGTGGATCGAAGCGATATAGCGGCCAGAAGCCGGTGGCAGTGAGTTGGCGCATCTGGTCGTGACTGAGTGCCAGATCGTAACCATGCTCTTCACACGGGCTATAAGCGATGATCAGCGATGGTCCCGGATACGCTTCTGCTTCCTGAATCGCTTTCACTGTCTGGTTGAGCTGCGCGCCGAGAGAAATTTGCGCCACATAAACATGACCGTACATCATCATACTGACGCCAAGATCTTTACGCGCTTTACGTTTGCCGTGCTCGCCAAACTTAGTTACTGCACCCAGCGGTGTCGCTTTCGACGCCTGACCACCGGTATTGGAATAGCATTGCGTATCCAGCACCAGAATGTTGACGTTTTCCGTCAAACTCAATACATGATCCAAACCGCCAAAGCCGATATCGTAAGCCCAGCCATCGCCACCAATCAGCCAGATCGATTTTTCCACCAGTGCATCTGCATCACGTAGCAGTTCATGTGCTTCGGCAACATCGTTGAGTTGCTGACGTAAAGCTGCAACCTGTTCACGACGAACCTCTGGCGTGGCGTCTGATTTCAACGCAGTCAGTAATTCCGCCGGGATTTTATCGGCAAATTGATCCAGCAGACGCAGCACGCGGACACGGTGTTGATCGACCGTCAGGCGGAAACCAAGGCCAAATTCGGCGTTATCTTCAAACAGCGAGTTCGCCCATGCCGGTCCACGACCGTTGGCATCAGTGGTATATGGTGTGGAGGGCAGGTTACCACCATAAATTGAAGAACAACCCGTAGCGTTAGCGATCAACATCCGATCGCCATAGAGCTGAGTCAGCAATTTAATATACGGCGTCTCGCCACAACCAGAGCAAGCACCTGAATATTCAAACAGCGGTGTAATCAGTTGCGATGTACGAATATCAATACGTTCCAGTTTGCTGCGATCGATTTCTGGTAAATTCAGGAAGAAGTCGTAATTGATTTTCTCTTCCTCGACATGTTCCAGGCGCGACATCATATTGATGGCTTTAATCTCTGGATCCTGACGGTCTTTCGCCGGGCAAACTTCGACGCACAGGTTACAGCCGGTGCAATCTTCCGGAGCTACCTGCAAGACATATTTCTGCCCGCGCATATCACGCGATTTTACATCCAGCGAATGCAGGCTGGCAGGGGCATTTTCCATTGCTTCAGGCGGCACCACTTTGGCGCGAATAGCTGAGTGTGGGCAAGCGGCAACGCAGTGGTTACATTGGGTACAGAGTTCCTCTTTCCAGATGGGGATCTCTTCGGCAATATTGCGTTTTTCCCAGCGCGTGGTGCCCATCGGCCAGGTGCCGTCTGGCGGCAGCGCCGAAACGGGGAGAGCATCGCCAAGCCCAGCGAGCATTGCAGCGGTAACGGTTTTCACGAAATCAGGAGCAGCATCGGAAACCACAGGCGGTCGATTGGCGCTGTGCGGATTAACCGGCTGCAGCGGAACTTCTTCTACAGATTCACGCGCCAGTGCCAGAGCCTGCCAGTTGCGTTCCACCAGATCCTGGCCTTTGCTGCTGTAGCTTTTGGCAATCGCACCCTGCAATTCGGCCAGGGCGCTGTCGCCAGGCAGAATTTGCGTCAGATGGAAAAATGCCATCTGCATGACGGTATTAATACGGGCCGCCAGGCCACATTCACGGGCGATTTTCGCCGCGTTAATCACATAGAAGTGCGCTTTTTTCTGGTTTAACACGGCCTGAACTTCCTGCGGCAAGCGCGACCATACTTCATCTGCGCTGTACGGCGTGTTGAGCAGGAAAATGCCGCCAGGTTTCAAACGTTCAGCCATCTGATATTTATCGATAAACTGCAACTGGTGGCAGCCAACAAAATCAGCCTGGGAAATGAGATAAGCGGAACGAATCGGCTGCTCGCTCACGCGGAGGTGAGAAACCGTCAGGCCGCCCGCCTTTTTGGAGTCGTAAACAAAATAGCCCTGTGCGTACCACGGCGTGGAATTACCGATAATCTTGATATTGTTTTTGGTCGCGGAAACGCTGCCATCACTACCAAGACCATAAAACAAGGCTTCCAGTTTCGCCGAGTTTGGCAGGGTGTTTTCCGGCAACGGCAGTGACAGATTGGTCACATCATCGTAAATACCAACCGTAAAGCGCGCTTTCGGTTTAGCCGCGTTGAGCTCGGCAAATACCGCCAGTACACAGTCCGGGCCAAATTCTTTGGATGAAAGACCATAGCGCCCACCAATGACACGGGGCAGGGTTTCACGCTCGCCATTATTAAAGGCTTCTGCCAGTGCGGTCATCACATCCAGGTACAGGGGTTCCGCTTGCGCACCTGGCTCTTTGGTGCGATCCAGCACCGCCACTGTCCGAACAGAGTCCGGCAACGCTTGCAGTAAGTGTTTGGCGGAGAAGGGACGGTACAGGCGAACTTTCAGCACGCCGACTTTTTCGCCACGGGTTAGCAATTCATCAACCACTTCTTCACAGGTGCCAATGGCAGAGCCCATCAGGATAATCACCCGTTCCGCTTGTGGATGCCCGTAATACTCAAACGGCTGATACTGGCGACCTGTCGCGGCAGCGAAATCATTCATCGCCTGTTCAACATGGTCATAGACTGCGTTGTACCATGGGTTGGTGGCTTCGCGAGACTGGAAATAAGTGTCAGGATTGGCGGACGTACCGCGGATCACCGGATGTTCCGGGTTGAGTGCACGGGCGCGATGAGCATCAATTTCTGCCTGCGGCATCAGTTCAAGAATAGTGTCATCGGCCAGCGGGACAATTTTATTGATCTCGTGGGAGGTGCGGAAACCATCAAAGAAATGAATAAATGGCACGCGACTTTTCAGCGTCGCAATGTGCGAAATGAGAGCAAAGTCTTGCGCCTCCTGGACGTTTGCTGCACACAACATCGCGCAACCCGTCTGGCGCACTGCCATGACGTCGGAATGATCGCCAAAAATAGAGAGTGCATGTGTGGCAACGGTACGAGCCGCTACATGCAGGACAAATGGCGTCAGTTGGCCTGCCAGTTTGTACAGCGTCGGGATCATCAGCAGCAAACCCTGCGATGACGTAAACGATGTTGAAAGGGCACCCGTCTGCAAAGCGCCATGCACGGTAGCGATAGCACCCGCTTCCGACTGCATTTCAACCACGCGTGGTGTGTCTCCCCAAACGTTTTTCAAGCCGTTTCCGGCCCATGCATCAGCCTGTTCTGCCATCGTGGAACTGGGGGTAATAGGGTAGATGGCGATAACTTCACTGGTGCGAAACGCCACCGAAGCAACCGCGCCATTACCGTCAATAGTAATCATATGACACCCTTACATTGCGCAAATGAGGGGCGCACGAAATTGCTGCGCGCCCAGTAGTTATCTTTCAATTTTAGCAAATGGCTTTCTGCTGCATTTTCGCTTTTGTGTCCCCCACATCAGCGTAATGAATGTTTTGATCAAACAGAGGGCAAAAAAATAGCCATAAAAAAGTAAAAATGCGGGGCAACGCGCAGGACAGCTCTCGACGCCGCCCTCTGTGCTGCCTATTATTTATGGCGGTGTCGTTTGGCTTGAAGATCAGAGGAAGAAAAGATGCGAGCAGCGTTTTGGGTAGGGTGTGCCGCTTTATTATTGTCGGCGTGTAGTAGTGAACCTGTTCAGCAGGCGACTGCGGCGCACGTAGCGCCAGGTTTAAAAGCGTCGATGTCCAGTAGTGGAGAAGCAAATTGTGCAATGATCGGCGGTTCGCTTTCTGTTGCCCGTCAACTGGATGGTACGGCGATTGGGATGTGTGCATTACCCAACGGCAAACGCTGTAGCGAACAGTCACTTGCCGCCGGGAGCTGTGGCAGCTATTAATTCATTAAATCCGCCAGCTTATAAGTTAATGTCTGTTTCGCGGTCGCCAGTGTTAACTGGTTCGCGGTCAGATCCACTTGTGCACCTTCTTTCAGCATTTCGCTAATGGTGTTATCGAGTTCATTAAGCTGCGGGTTAGCGCACATCATACGGGTCATTGCCAGCCCTTTGGCTGTCAGTTCACCATTAGACAGTTTGCCTTCACCGCTAAAGCGGTTACACATGCTGCCGGAAATCATCATCTTTTCACCAAAGCTGATTTCTGGCGGGTTTTTATCGCTGGTCACGGGCTTACCGTTTACGCTTTCCAGCACAAAGCGATGATGCTGTAGCTGTTCTGGGGTTACAGCAATTTTGTCATTACTTACACATCCCGCCATCAGCAGGCTTAGCGCAACAAGCGCGGCTACTTTCTTCATTGTGGTTCTCAATTACGGTTTCTGACTGAGGAATATTTTAAGAATAGAGGATGAAATATCTTTGGGGATTATCTGAATAAGCTCCCCTGGCGTACAGGGGAGCGGCAAGATTAAACCAGTTCGTTCGGGCAGGTTTCGCCTTTTTCCAGATTGCTTAAGTTTTGCAGGGTAGTTTGGGAAATACTGGTCAGAGCTTCTGCTGTCAGGAATGCCTGGTGCCCGGTAAACAGCACGTTGTGGCAGGCAGACAGACGACGGAATACGTCATCCTGGATTACGTCGTTGGATTTATCTTCAAAGAACAGATCGCGTTCGTTTTCATACACGTCCATACCCAACGAACCAATTTTCTGATTTTTCAGCGCTTCAATTGCCGCCTGAGAATCAATCAATGCGCCGCGACTGGTATTGACGATCATCACGCCATTTTTCATCTGATCGAAGGCGGCTTCGTTCAACAGATGGTAGTTTTCCGGTGTCAGCGGGCAGTGCAGAGAGATAACGTCTGATTCAGAGAACAGGGTTGGCAGATCGACATACTCCACACCGAGTTCCAGCGCCGCCGCACTTGGATACGGATCGAACGCCAGCAGACGCATACCAAAACCTTTGAGAATGCGCAGCATCGCCACACCGATTTTACCAGTACCGATAACGCCTGCCGTTTTGCCATACATGGTAAAGCCGGTCAGACCTTCCAGAGAGAAGTTGGCGTCACGCGTACGCTGATATGCGCGATGGATACGGCGGTTCAGCGTCATCATCATACCGATGGCGTGTTCAGCAACAGCTTCTGGATCATAGGCTGGAACACGGACTACTTTCAGCCCCAGTTCTTTTGCTGCGTCAAGGTCGACGTTATTGAAACCGGCACAGCGCAGGGCGATATATTTAACGCCGTGCTTTTTCAGTTCTTCCAGCACCGGGCGGCTGCCGTCATCGTTTACGAAAATACATACCGCTTCGCAGCCATTGGCCGTTTTAGCGGTTTTTTCCGTCAGCAGAAAGTCAAAAAATTCCAGCTCAAAGCCAAAGGACTCGTTCACCTGTTGCAGGTACTTCTTGTCGTACTGTTTTGTGCTATAAACGGCGAGTTTCATAAGACTTTCTCCAGTGATGTTGAATCACATTTAAGCTACTAAAAATATTTTACAAAATTTCAAATATAATTGAAAGCTATGGCGATATTGAAAAATTCATCAACAACTATGCTTAGTGTAGGCGCAACCTTCAACTGAACGGTTAAACATGCCACAATACCCGTATTGAATGCTTAATTTTTCGCTAAATCAGGATATTAACTACCCATGCTGGGTAAATATAAAGCCGTTCTCGCGCTGTTATTACTGATTATTCTTGTGCCGTTGACGCTGCTGATGACGCTCGGCTTGTGGGTTCCCACGCTGGCGGGCATCTGGCTACCGCTCGGCACACGTATTGCTTTAGATGAAAGCCCACGCATTACGCGTAAAGGTTTAATCATTCCCGATCTCCGTTATCTGGTAGGAGATTGTCAGCTTGTACATATCACCAACGCCAGCCTTTCTCATCCCAGCCGCTGGTTATTGAACGTCGGCACGGTAGAACTTGATTCTGCTTGTCTGGCGAAATTGCCGCAGACGGAGCAATCGCCAGCCGCTCCAAAAACCCTCGCGCAGTGGCAGGCCATGTTGCCTAACACCTGGATCAATATCGATAAACTGATTTTTTCTCCCTGGCAGGAATGGCAGGGAAAACTCTCTCTCGCATTAAACTCCGATATCCAGCAACTGCGTTATCAGGGCGAAAAAGTTAAATTTCAAGGCCAGCTGAAAGGGCAACAACTTACAGTCAGCGAACTGGATGTCGTCGCGTTTGAAAATCAGCCGCCAGTTAAACTGGTGGGGGAATTTACTATGCCGCTAGTGCCGGATGGACTTCCTGTAAGTGGTCATGCTACTGCGACGTTAAACTTGCCGCAGGAGCCTTCACTGGTGGATGCCGAGCTGGACTGGCAGGAAAATAGCGGGCAATTGATTGTGCTGGCACGGGATAACGGCGATCCGTTGCTCGATCTGCCGTGGCAAATTACTCGCCAACAATTGACCGTAAGCGATGGTCGCTGGAGCTGGCCGTATGCAGGTTTTCCTTTGAGTGGACGACTGGGTGTCAAAGTCGACAACTGGCAGGCAGGGCTTGAGAACGCTCTGGTCAGCGGACGACTGAGTGTGCTGACCCAGGGGCTAGCGGGTAAAGGCAACGCGGTGCTTAATTTTGGCCCAGGAAAATTAAGCATGGATAACAGCCAGCTGCCTATGCAACTGACCGGTGAAGCGAAACAGGCGGACCTCATTTTATATGCCCGTTTACCTGCGCAGCTAAGCGGAAGTCTGACTGACCCAACGCTGGCCTTTGAGCCAGGCGCGTTATTACGTTCGAAGGGAAGAGTCATCGATTCGCTGGACATCGATGAAATCCGCTGGCCTTTAGCGGGTGTAAAAGTCACCCAACGTGGTGTTGACGGACGTTTGCAGGCCATTTTGCAGGCGCATGAAAATGAACTGGGCGATTTCGTGCTGCATATGGATGGACTGGCGAATGATTTTCTCCCTGACGCTGGCCGCTGGCAGTGGCGCTACTGGGGCAAGGGCAGTTTTACCCCAATGCACGCCAGTTGGGATGTCGCAGGAAAAGGTGAGTGGCGTGACAGCACGATTACGCTGACCGATCTCTCCACCGGCTTTGACAAATTGCAATACGGGACAATGACGGTAGAAAAGCCGCGATTGATTCTCGACAAGCCCGTCGTCTGGGTACGTGACGCACAGCATCCCTCCTTTAGCGGCGCGCTGTCACTGGACGCCGGGCAAACGCTGTTCACGGGTGGCAGTGTGTTACCGCCATCAACCTTAAAATTTAGCGTCGATGGACGCGATCCGACGTATTTCCTCTTTAAAGGCGATTTACATGCTGGTGAGATTGGCCCGGTTCGGGTAAATGGTCGCTGGGACGGTATTCGTCTGCGCGGTAACGCCTGGTGGCCTAAACAATCACTGACCGTATTCCAGCCGCTGGTGCCACCCGACTGGAAGATGAACTTACGCGATGGCGAACTATATGCCCAGGTAGCATTTTCTGCTGCGCCTGAACAAGGATTCCGCGCGGGAGGGCACGGTGTGTTGAAAGGCGGTAGTGCCTGGATGCCAGATAATCAGGTTAACGGTGTCGATTTTGTCCTGCCTTTCCGTTTTGCCGATGGAGCCTGGCATCTGGGGACTCGCGGCCCCGTTACGTTGCGAATTGCCGAAGTGATTAATCTGGTGACAGCGAAAAATATTACGGCTGATTTGCAAGGGCGTTATCCGTGGAGTGAAGACGATCCATTGTTGTTGACCGATGTTAGCGTCGATGTGTTAGGCGGTAACGTGCTGATGAAACAATTACGCTTGCCGCAACATGACCCGGCGCTGTTGCGGCTGAATAATCTCTCATCCAGCGAACTGGTTAGCGCCGTCAATCCGAAACAATTCGCCATGTCCGGGGCATTTAGTGGGGCATTGCCTTTATGGCTGAACAATGAAAAATGGATAGTTAAAGACGGCTGGCTGGCAAATAGCGGACCAATGACCTTGCGGCTGGATAAAGACACCGCAGATGCGGTGGTGAAAGACAATATGACCGCGGGTTCTGCGATTAACTGGTTGCGCTATATGGAAATTAGCCGTTCATCGACAAAAATTAATTTAGATAATCTCGGTGTGTTAACCATGCAGGCCAATATTACAGGTACCAGTCGCGTCGACGGTAAAAGTGGTACGGTAAACCTTAATTACCATCATGAAGAGAATATTTTTACCCTGTGGCGCAGTTTACGTTTTGGCGATAATCTCCAGGCATGGTTGGAGCAGAACGCGCGTCTGCCGGAAAATGGCTGTCCGCAAGGAAAAGGGTGTGAGGAAAAACAATGAAAATTTTACTGGCTGCGTTGACGTCATCTTTTATGCTGGTTGGCTGTACGCCTCGCATTGAAGTCGCTGCACCTAAGGAACCGATCACTATCAATATGAACGTTAAAATTGAGCATGAGATCATCATTAAGGCAGACAAAGATGTCGAAGATTTACTCAAAACCCGTAGCGATCTTTTCTGAGGGGATGATGAAGAAAACATTACTTCTTTGTGCGTTTCTTGTTGGACTGGTAAGCAGCAATGTAGTGGCATTAACACTGGACGAGGCCAGAACCCAGGGGCGGGTAGGTGAAACATTTAACGGTTATTTGGTTGCGTTGAAAACGGATGCTGAAACAGAGAAATTAGTAACCGAGATTAATGCCGCACGTAAAGTGAGTTATCAACAACTGGCAAAGCAAAATAATGTCTCGGTAGATGATATCGCGAAACTCGCCGGGCAAAAGCTTGTAGCTCGGGCCAAACCGGGGGAATATGTGCAGGGAATTAACGGAAAATGGTTGCAAAAATAAGCACTATGCAACAGCGATATTTCAATGATTTAATTTAAAGGCTGTATAGATATTTTATGGGTGTCCTATTTTTCCAATGCCATCATGAATATCATCATCAACCTCAATATTAAGGGTTTTTATAGTCAACCCAAATATGGACGGCATCGCTCATTTAAGTGAAGTTACGAGGTTTATGGGATTGCTTGTAACACCACATTGTTTTTAGCATCTTGCAAGCCTCATCTTCTGTCAACGCCTGGTAAACCTGTCAGGGGCAGTCAAAAACAATCCGCAGAGGATAACTTCCTGATTTTCAGTGGGTTAATTAAATGAAGCAAGGTTGAAATGTTTAATATTTCCACGGTGAATGAATTTACGGAGTGGGCAGTAAAATGAATCAGCTGCCTAATTTGAAACTGGCATTGCTTTTCGTCTGACTATTGTTAGAGGATGTGTTTTAATGCAACAAATAACCTAAGTAATCGAATAATTTGTTTTTTATGTGTCTACATTGAGGTTTCGAAATACTAATTAAGTTGAATGTTCTGGGGTTGCTAAATAAAATTTCAAGAGTAGACATTAAATCATGACACAGCCTGTGGCTATTTCTTATCTGTTACTCATATTTTATTATTTAAAATGTCATTCATTGAAAAGGATTTCTCATGCAAAAGAAAACGTTATTATCAGCGTGTATCGCTATAGCGTTAAGTGGCCAAAGCTGGGGGGCGGAAATAACAGAAGGCGAGAGTGCAGACAGTATGCGCAGAAGCTCTCAAATGACATGTCAGTCAGAAGGGCACGCCCGACCGTCAACGAAGTTGAAAACAGTGCCAGAAAAATGTGCTGTTGTTACAAATAATGGTTTCAGCTCGTTACTGGCATTAGGTGCCACGGCGGTACTGGCAACACTCGCAGTGATTGAATTGTCTCATGACAATGATCATTCTGCTCACTCTTCTTTTCCCCAGCCCATACCGCCAGATGATAATGGCCCTCTACCGCTACCCGTTCCCAGTGATGAAGATTCAGGTATACCTGTAAAGCCAGATAACGGCGGTAATGTTACTCCACCCGGCAATAGCGGTGATGATGTTGCCCCCCCCGAGAACAGAACCTGTTGTCTTTGATAACAATGTGACATGGGACAAGGACGCGCAAACCCTGAAGATTCGCGGGGCAACGTTCACCTATATACAGAATGTCGATGGTAGCTACACGCTGTCGGCAAAAGATGGCCGAAAAACCATTGTGACAGAGTGGGAAAACCATGAAGAGACTCATACCGCCATCTTTAGTGGTGTGAGTACCACAGGTGATATGGAATGGCGCTACGATGACGAAGGTAAACTCCACGTCACACAGTTAGCCAGTGTCGTGTCTGATGGAACAACGGGCAGAATAATTACCGTTAATGATGCGATTATCACTGACCAGGGCGGTAACACGGCCCTGAATGGCGGCACGGTGATGATGATTAATGGTAACAACATTGCGCTGACAAACGAGGGTAAAACAGAGGCTGTCGGTGAAGATTCGGTGGTCGGTATCCTGACCGGCGATAATATAACCATCAATAATAACGGTCAGACGGTGGTCGATGCTGGCACGGCGGTTATCGTCAATGGCGATCGTACAATCTTAAATAACACTGGCGACTCCACTGTCAATAACGGCGGAATAGGGGCCGTTATTAGCGGTAATGATGTCAGGACCGATAATAAAGGACATATGACGGTTGATGGGCAAAATTCAACGGGCAGCAAAATCGTTGGTAATAATGCGACGGTTATACAGGAAGGGGATTTATACGTTAGCAATGCTGCACGGGGTATTGATGTTGAGGGTAATGGCGCGATCGTCAGCAACAAAGGCAATATAACGGTCGTGGATGAAAATTCGCAGGGTGTTTCTCTCAGTGGTGATGCGTCGACGTTCATTAACAGGGGGGATATTTCCGTCAGTAATGGTAGTTCAGAGGCCAATGCGACAGGGATTCTGATTGAGGGTAATCATTCTACCCTTATCAATGTGGGGGACATCATTGCTGATAATTTCAGTACCGGGATTCGCATCATCGGAGATGATGGTCAGATTTCTCTGGCTGGCCGTGTGGATGTAGGGGATTATTCAACCGGTCTGGATGTATCTGGAAATAATAACGCCATGACGCTGGCGACAAATGAGCTTAATGTGACCGGCAATATGGCTACCGGAGTAAATATTTCGGGTGATGGTAATAATATCGACATTACCGGAAATATTCTGGTGGATAAAGATCAGACGGCTGATAATGCAGCAGAGCACTTTTTCGACCCTTCCGTGGGCATTCGTGTTTCGGGTAACAGTAATGACCTCATGCTTGATGGTCAATTAACTTTGAAGGTTGATAGCGAACTTGCGCAACACGCCTATGGTAATTTCAGTGGTAGTCAGGAAAACATCAGTGGGTTGGTGGTTTCAGGGGATGACAATAGCGTTACCTTACGGGGTGGTATTCAACTGATCGGTGAAGCATCGTCCATGACGGACGGTTCAGCCCCTGCGGCCAGTCGTACGGGCTATGGTGATATTCCGCTCATTCAGATTGATGGTCATTCGTCGGTTTATCTGGGGGGAGACTCCGTAATCAGCGGTGAATTTCCTGTGGGCTATACCGATATTATTCAGACAAGCAATAATGCCTTTCTTGAAATCACGGATGATGCGACCTTCAGTATGAAGGACATTGATGTTTACGCGAATTATTACAATAACCCATCAGAAATACTTAGCGCCAGTTCAGGGTCGCAAGTTATCAATAACGGGTTTGTTGAACTCTGGAATATAGGGTTTGTTGGTATATCGGACACGGGTTCCGTCGCGACGAATAACGGTACTGTTTTACTAGAACAATATGACTACTCATCCGCAATTGATGCATCGCCGGAAATAGGTAATAAAGCCTTCTATAGCTCCTCAGGCGGAACGGCTGTGAATAACGGTACCATCACGGCTAAAGTGATGGAACAGTATAGCGTTTTAAACATGTTCAATGCTTTGTCATTGAGCGATCCCACTGTTTTCACTAGCGGCGTCGTTAGTATGACAGGCATGACTGCTCAGGATAATGGTTCAGCGCTAAATGGTGCGAATGGCGTTATTGATATGTATGGCCGGGGTAATGTCGGTATGCTGGCGATTAATCATTCGACTGTAACAAATGCAGGCCAGATTACCCTGGATACGATCTGGGTAGATGAAAGCGACACCACGACCTTACGCAGCGATATCGGCAGCGGTAATGCGAGAAATTATGGTGTCGGCATGGCGGTAGGAACGGACAGTTATGGTGGCGCAAGGAAAAATGCCACCGCGTTTAATCAGCAGCCAGGCACGATCACTATCTACAATGCCGGGGCCGGGATGGCGGCATACGGCACCGGTAACACCGTGGTTAACCAGGGCACCATCAACCTCGAGAAGAATGAGAACTATGATGACAGCCTGGGGGCGAATAAACTTGTCGGTATGGCGGTTTATAATGGCGGTAGCGCAGTTAATGACCAGACTGGCATCATCAATATCAATGCTGAAAACGGGCAGGCGTTCTATAACGATGGCAGCGGGACCATCGTTAATTACGGAACCATCTGTACTTTTGGTATATGCCAGGCCAGTAACGCCTATAACCCGACTGACGGAGTTGTTTCATTAAGCTGGAGAAATGGTGACATTATTACGGCTGACGGGGAAACGCTTAACCTGTCTTCATATGGCGGTACGACTGATATCACGGCAACCGCCGAAACCCTGGTAACCAACGCGGGTACGGTTACCGGGGGGGCTGTCACCGTGGCTGACTTTGGCCGTTTGGTCAATGAAACCACGGGCAGTATTAATGAGGTTGATATCGCAACCGGTGGGGAATACACCAATAAGGGCACGACAAAAACCGTTTCTGTGGATGGCGGCGTGTTCACTAACGAAGGTACGGTGAGCGGGCAAGTCGGAACGACTGTTGCAGGATCGGTTATTCACAACTCAGGCAGCATCAACACGGTTGACCAGTGGGCCAGCAATTTTTATAACACCGGAACGGTGAACGCCTGGAAAGGTTCTTCCGGGTCTGCCGTAATGAATAATCAGGCCGGTGGAAAAGTAGAGAAAATAACTTTTGCTGCAGCCTCTACCTTTAATAATGCTGGTACCGTAAATAATGCATCGGTTGATAAAGGTGGCACCTTCAACAATCTGGAAGGCAGTGTGGCAACGGTGGCGACGAATGCGCTGTGGACAGGACATTTTAATAATTGGGGGACAGTAGAAGGTGACATGAGAATTAGCACCGGTGGTGATGGGCATACGTTCTATAATGGCCAGTCTGGCGTCATCAACGGGCAGATCCTGACATCAAACACGGCCAGCAAGGCAATAAACGACGGCATTATTAATATCGACAAAAATAGTAATGTGGCGATGTCGGCGCACGGTAAAGCCAAAATGATCAACAACGGCACCATTAACGTTGGCACGCAAGGAACTACCAGGACAGGCATGGTAGGGATGCAACTGGAGTCCGATGCCACGGCTGATGCGGTGATTGAGAATAACGGCACCATCAATATATATGCCAGCAATTCATATGCCTTCAGCAAGCTCGGGAGCAATGGTCATATTGTTAACAACGGCACTGTTTATATTGACGACAGCGTGAATGGTTCCGGATTAATTAAACAATCTGGCACGGTGATAGAGGGCAGTGGCGAAGGGGGAGACGGTACGGAAGTACACTATGTCGACTTTACCGCGCCGGAAGAACCCATCATTACGCCATACGACGGCAGTCATTCTTCTTCCGTTAGCCGTAACGATGGCATGAACAACCTCAATGGTTACGTGGTGGGGACGAACGCCGATGGTAGCGCCGGTAAGCTGATGGTCAATAACGCCAGTATGAAAGGCGTGGAGATCAACACTGCTTTTGCGGCGGGAACGGCGGACAAAACCGTCAGCTTTGATGATGTGGTGCAAGGCAGCAACCTGACCGATGCGCAAGCGATCACTTCGACATCTGTTGTCTGGCAGGCGACAGGCAGTACCGACGCCAGCGGCAACGTTGACGTGACCATGAGCAAAAAAGCCTACACCGATGTGGCGACGGATGCCTCAGTGAATGACGTGGCAAAAGCGCTGGATGCGGGTTACACCAACAATGAGCTGTATACCAGTCTGAACGTCGGCACCACTGCAGAGCTGAACAGCGCACTTAAGCAAATTAGCGGTAGCCAGGCGACCACGGTATTCCGCGAAGCGCGTGTGTTAAGCAATCGCTTTAGTATGCTGGCAGACGCCGCACCGAAGATGGGCAACGGTCTGGCATTTAACGTGGTGGCGAAAGGCGATCCGCGTGCTGAGCTGGGTAACAATACCGAGTACGACATGCTGGCACTGCGTAAAACCCTCGACCTGAGCGAAAACCAGACCATGAGCCTGGAATACGGTATCGCCCGTCTGGACGGCGACGGTGCGCAGAAAGCGGGTGATAACGGTGTTACAGGCGGCTACAGCCAGTTCTTTGGCCTGAAGCATCAGATGTCCTTTGACAACGGTATGAGCTGGAATAACGCGCTGCGCTACGATATTCACCAACTGGACAGCAGCCGTTCGGTGGCTTACGGCGACATCAGTAAGACGGCAGACACGAATGTGAAACAACAGTACCTGGAGTTCCGCAGCGAAGGGGCGAAAACCTTTGAACCGCGCGAAGGGCTGAAAATCACGCCATATGCGGGTGTGAAACTGCGTCACACGCTGGAAGGCGACTATCAGGAGCGCAATGCCGGAGACTTTAACCTGAGCATGAACAGCGGCAGCGAAACGGCGGTGGACAGCATCGTCGGGCTGAAGCTGGACTACGCAGGGAAAGACGGCTGGAGTGCGAACGCCACGCTGGAAGGTGGGCCGAACCTCAGCTACAGCAAGAGCCAGCGCACGGCAAGCCTGGCAGGCGCAGGCAGCCAGCACTTTAATGTCGATGATGGGCAGAAGGGCGGCGGCATCAACAGTCTGGCAAGCGTCGGCGTGAAGTACAGCAGCAAAGAAAGTTCGCTGAATCTGGATGCTTACCACTGGAAAGAGGATGGTATCAGCGATAAAGGCGTGATGCTGAACTTCAAGAAAACGTTCTAATTTTTAGTATGTGATGCATAAACCGCAACGCTGATACAGGTTGCGGTTTTTTATTGCCGGATGCGGCGCTTGACGCGTTTTGTTTTGGTGTTTTTCAGGACAATAGAGCAACTCATCCAGTAATCTTGTTTACGCCTTCGCATTATTTAACTCTTTTCGTTTCTATACTGATTTTTCTGAATTCGTTTTATTACAGGGCAGGGTGCGATGAGCAGCAACACATTTACTCTCGGTACAAAATCCGTTAACCGTCTTGGTTATGGCGCGATGCAACTGGCAGGTCCTGGGGTTTTTGGTCCCCCAAGGGATCGCCACGTCGCTATAACCGTTCTGCGTGAGGCGCTGGCATTGGGCGTCAATCACATTGATACCAGTGACTTTTATGGTCCGCACGTCACCAATCAGATTATCCGCGAAGCGCTTTATCCTTACTCTGACGACCTGACCATTGTTACTAAAATTGGGGCGCGGCGTGGAGAGGACGCCTCCTGGTTGCCCGCATTTTCTCCGGCAGAGTTGCAAAAAGCGGTACACGATAATCTACGTAATCTCGGACTGGACGTACTGGATGTGGTTAACCTGCGCGTTATGATGGGGGATGGTCATGGCCCAGCGGAAGGATCGATTGACGCCAGCCTGACCGTGCTGGCAGAGATGCAACAACAAGGCCTGGTAAAACATATTGGCCTGAGCAACGTCACACCGACGCAGGTTGCAGAGGCACGCAAGATTGCCGAAATCGTCTGCGTGCAGAACGAATACAACATTGCTCATCGTGCTGATGACGCAATGATTGATGCTTTGGCCCGCGATGGTATTGCCTACGTGCCGTTCTTCCCGCTCGGGGGCTTTACGCCGCTGCAATCCTCCACGCTTTCCGATGTTGCTGCGAGCCTTAATGCGACACCAATGCAGGTAGCGCTGGCGTGGCTGTTACAACGTTCACCGAATATTTTGTTGATTCCTGGAACATCTTCTGTTGCGCATTTACGGGAGAATATGGCTGCTGAAAAATTGCATCTTTCTGAGAAAGTGTTGTCTACGTTGGATGGCATTTCGCGAGAATAACGAATATACAAAAGGGAAAGATGCATTTCCCTTTTGTTTCTTTTTTAATGGCATGGAGTGCATATGTTTAAGGCCAGGATTTGCGGCTGGATACGTTTACTTCCCCTGTTTATCCTGAGTCTTCCAGTACAGGCGGAACTTCGATGTGTTGCAAATGCAGTTGATATTAATCCATTTTTATCTGCGGCTACCGCTGAAGATAAACAGCAAGTTGAACAAGCTATCAACAGTAGCGTGAATCTTGTCCCCTTCGGTTTATCTGCATCGGACTGGAAAGTGCATCGTGGCGATTTAGTGGTAGACGGTAATATAGAGAGTAATCAAAAATTGATTGTTCTTGGTAATTTGACAGTCAAAGGTAATATTTCCACTTTCTCTCTTTCTAATCCATGGGTTATTCTCGGTAACGTGACGGCAACGAATATAGTTACGGATTCACCACTGTTAATTACCGGTTCGATAAATGCAAGTGGACTGGTATTTATCGATTCATATTACGATAATCCGTCTACGATTAAGGGGAGTATTAATGCGCGTGGGATATTTATCAATGACATAATTGCACCTGTTGTTGCGTCTTCGACAAATAGTGAATTCATGGTCCGTGCGAGTGACAAAAATGACACTGAAAATGTCAAAAAAGCGCTGATGATAATAAATCCTGATGCATATTATTGGGGTCTAATAAATGATGAAGATGCTCTGAAAGAAATTTTTAAGCGAAGCAATATTCGCATGGCAGGGAATGTCTGTAATCAGATGAAAAAAGAAGCGCTGTTTCGCCCTAAGCCTTCTCCTGAGTTAGTGCAGGAATTGCAAATGCTGGATGAAGGCAACGTTGCTGCATTTGAAGGACGAGACATTGCGACATTTGATCTTGCCGTAATGCGAACTCTCCCAAGGCTTAAAGGAATTTCAGCTAACCTACGCAAACAACTTATTAATAGCAATGATGAACAAACGATTGCAAGTATGGCGAGATATATGCCTGACAATGAGATTCTGGAGTTGACCGATCAGCAATTGGGTTACCAGCCTGTTGTTCTGGGGTTGCTCGACCGTGAACCGCTCTCTGTCGAAATAATGACGCGAATGAGTCGTCTACCTGATGGTGTCGGTCCGTTGAATCTTGCGCTACGTGAAAATCTCCCTCTGGATATCGTCATGACTCTGGCGAAAAGAGATTGGGATATGATCATTCAGGAGCTTTATAAAGATGCGTGGTTATTGCCTGAATCCATTATTGATGGCTATATCCGCAGTGATGATTCCTCTATTCGTCAGGTCGGTGCTGGAGGACAACTCACCTACAATCAGGCAATGCAGTTGGCGAACGATTCATCAAACAATGTTGTCACAAGCTTAGCGTTCAAGCTGGCAGAGATGAAACACCATGGTCAATTATTGCGGATGACGCCACAAGAGAGTGACAAAGTTGCAGCCTATTTATACCAAAAATTCGAGAATGACGATGATCTAATACGTGTGTTATTTTTAGCATTGCCAGATAACTTACAGTTTAATTTTGTTAAAAGGATGGAGACAAAATCCCCTGCCTACTTTTGCTGTCGGGATATGCAGGTAATTCACTCTGACGCTGCTCTACAACGGTTATTGACACGTTTCAACGATCCTGAGGGGTGGAGTAATCTGGCGAAAAATCAGTTTCTGAGCACGTCGATGAAACAAAAAATTTGGCAACGTGCTTTATCGCATCGGAAAAATAATCCCAAAGCAGATTCAGATGCATATGAAACCAGCGCTGATATGATTTTGTCTGAGCTTATCAGCTACGGTGAAGTTGATGACCAGATGCTATTAAATGCCACCTCTCTGATACGTTCGGACGACTGGGACTTTTTAGAGAGTGCATTAATTAGTTGGGATAATTTACCCGCTGTTGTTCTCAAGGAATTACAGCAAAACATGCCACGCAATGATATTTGGGCGAAGTTTTTTCTGAGGCAGGAAAACAGTTCCCGTGCGCAGGTTAACGAAGCGTTACGTGTTTATTATGCACTCGACCCCGATGCGTTAGCACAACTGGATGTACTGGCAAAACAACCGGATCGTATATGGTGGAGTACACTGGCGAAAAGCAATCTCACATTTTTCAAGTTCGGCGCACTTAGCAACCGCCACACACCGCCTGCAGTACTGGCGGCAGAAATTGATCCCGAGTGGTGGATTGTGGCGATGAATAATCCCCGCTTTCCAGTTGATGTATTGAAGGCGAGGCTGAAACGTAATCCTTTGCTGGCGTTAGAGCTTGTTAACCCTGAACTGGATTTAGTTCGCCAGCTGGCGCTTAACGGTAAGACGCGCGCAATACGGGAACAAGCGATGAGAAAACTTGATGAGTTGTATTGAATAACAGCGTAATAATTTTTAACCACTTGATCTATTGGGGATAATCATTCCTGACAGTGAGTCCCCAATACCTTGATATATTCTGAATTTTTAATGAAGCGGCGTGTTGCGATATCTCCGTCAGGGGAATTGATGCACCATAGCGCAAACCGAATTATCAAGGATTGATAATGACGCTCTACCAGATAAAACCGCTCTTTCAGTCGCTGTTAAGGCCGACGATGTTTTGGCTTTATAAGCACCACGTTACAGCGAATCACATCACTCTTGCTGCACTGGCGCTTTCTCTTCTTACCGGATTGCTGTTGATGTTGGTGGCACGACCCATCCTCTTTTTGCTATTGCCCATCGTGCTTTTTATCCGTATGGCGCTCAATGCGCTGGATGGCATGTTGGCGCGTGAGTGCAATCAGCAAACACGTCTGGGGGCGATTTTGAATGAAACTGGCGATGTTATTTCCGATATTGCGCTCTATTTACCGTTTTTATTTTTACCGGAAAGTAACGCATCACTCGTAATACTCATGTTATTTTGCACCATATTGACTGAGTTTTGTGGTTTACTCGCGCAGACGATTAACGGTATTCGCAGTTATGCCGGTCCATTTGGCAAAAGCGATCGCGCGTTAATATTTGGTTTGTGGGGGCTGGCCGTTGCCATTTATCCACAGTGGATGCAATGGAATAATCTTTTATGGAGCATTGCTTCAATTCTGCTTCTCTGGACTGCGATTAATCGTTGTCGGAGTGTGCTTTTTATGAGTGCTGAAAGATAATGCTGGAAAAATCTCTGGCAACACTTTTCGCGTTGTTAATTTTAGCAACGCTGATAAACCGTTTTCTGATATGGCGGTTACCGGAGAGAAAAGGGGGTGAGGTTACATTACGTATTCGTACCTGGTGGGGCATCGTCATTTGTTTTTCAATGGTGATTTCAGGTCCACGCTGGATGACGTTGACGTTTTTTGCGCTGATAAGTTTTCTGGCATTGAAAGAATATTGTACGCTTATATCTGTACATTTTCCGCGTTGGTTATATTGGGGTATTCCTCTTAACTATTTGCTTATCGGTTTTAATTGCTTTGAGCTGTTTCTGTTATTTGTACCTTTGGCTGGGTTTCTGATATTAGCCACCTGGCGAGTTTTTGTTGGTGACCCCTCCGGTTTTCTGCATACCGTGAGCACCATTTTTTGTGGCTGGATAATGACCGTTTTCGCCTTGAGTCATGCCGCCTGGTTATTAATATTGCCAACCATAAATACCCAGGGCGGGGCGTTACTGGTGTTATTTCTTTTGGCATTAACCGAGTCAAACGATATTGCACAGTATTTATGGGGAAAATCCTGCGGCAGAAGAAAAGTGGTCCCTAAAGTCAGCCCGGGAAAAACATTGGAAGGTCTGATGGGCGGCGTAATCACCACCATGATTGCGTCACTGATTATTGGACCGTTGCTGACACCGCTAGATACATTACAGGCATTATTAGCGGGTTTGTTAATTGGTATTAGTGGTTTTTGCGGCGATGTAGTGATGTCAGCCATCAAACGAGATATTGGTGTTAAAGATAGTGGAAAACTATTACCAGGACATGGCGGACTCCTTGACAGGATTGACTCATTAATTTTCACCGCTCCGGTATTTTTTTATTTTATTCGCTACTGCTGTTACTGAAGGAAAATAGAGAAAATGGAAAATTCACGCATCCCTGGGGAATATTTTTTTACAGCCAGTGATAATACAGCGTTGTTTTATCGGCACTGGCCCGCTTTACAGCCAGGGGTGAAAAAGGTCATCGTCTTATTTCATCGCGGTCATGAACATTCTGGTCGTCTACAACATATCGTTGATGAACTGGCGATGCCAGATACTACTTTTTATGCCTGGGATGCCCGAGGGCATGGACAAACTTCGGGGCCGCGTGGTTATAGCCCATCTCTTGCGCGTTCAGTGCAGGATGTCGATGAATTTGTCCGTTTTGCTGCCAGCGACAGCCAGGTCGGGCTGGAAGAGGTGGTTGTGATCGCGCAAAGCGTCGGCGCAGTGCTGGTTGCCACATGGGTTCATGATTATGCGCCTGCTATTCGCGGGCTGGTGCTGGCTTCTCCGGCCTTTAAGGTTAAATTGTATGTGCCGCTGGCACGTCCTGCGCTGGCGTTATGGCATCGTCTGCGTGGTCTGTTTTTTATTAATTCCTATGTGAAAGGACGCTATTTGACCCACGATTGGAAACGGGTAGCGAGTTTCAATAATGATCCGCTGATCACACAGGCGATTGCCGTCAATATCTTGCTCGATCTCTATAAAACGTCTGAACGTATTGTTAGCGATGCGGCGGCGATTACGCTCCCCACGCAACTTCTGATATCGGGCGATGACTATGTGGTACGTCGCCAACCGCAGATTGATTTTTATCAGAGATTACGTAGCCCTCTGAAAGAGCTGCATCTGCTGCCGGGCTTTTATCACGACACGTTGGGTGAAGAGAACAGGGCGCAGGCATTTGAAAAAATGCAAAGCTTTATTAGTCGCTTATATGCTAACAAGTCGCAAAAATTTGATTATCAACATGAAGACCGCACAGGACCATCTGCGGATCGATGGCGGCTCCTTTCTGGTGGACCCGTGCCATTATCGCCGATTGATTTGGCGTATCGCTTTATGCGAAAGGCGATGAAACTGTTCGGGGCGCAATCTGCGGGCCTGCATCTCGGAATGAGCACCGGCTTTGATTCAGGCAGTTCGCTGGATTATGTTTATCAAAATCAACCGCAAGGCAGTAACGCATTCGGGCGTTTTATCGACAAAATCTACCTGAACAGTGTTGGCTGGCGCGGTATTCGCCAGCGCAAAGCCCATTTACAAATGCTGATTAAACAAGCCGTTGCCGATCTCCACGCCAAAGGTTTAGCCGTCCGCGTGGTTGACATTGCCGCAGGGCATGGGCGCTATGTACTGGATGCGCTGGCAAACGAGCCTGCCGTAAGCGATATTTTGTTACGTGATTACAGTGAGTTAAATGTTGCACAGGGGCAAGAGATGATTGCCCAAAAGGGAATGTCTGGGCGGGCGCGTTTTGAACAGGGCGATGCGTTTAATACGGCAGAACTCAGCGCGTTAACTCCGCGGCCTACGTTGGCGATTGTCTCTGGCCTGTATGAGCTTTTTCCCGAAAACGAGCAGGTAAAAAACTCCCTCGCTGGTCTTGCCAATGCCATCGAACCGGGTGGCATTCTCATCTACACCGGGCAGCCGTGGCACCCACAACTGGAGCTGATTGCCGGGGTGTTAACCAGTCATAAAGATGGTAAACCGTGGGTAATGCGCGTGCGTTCGCAAGGGGAGATGGATTCGCTCGTGCGTAATGCCGGATTTGATAAATGCACACAACGGATTGATGAGTGGGGCATTTTTACGGTTTCGATGGCGGTGCGTCGTGACCACTGAACGCCGGAGCGTATTGCTACAAGGAGCTGGCTGGTTATTGTTGCTGGCCCCGTTTTTCTTCTTCACATATGGATTTCTTAATCAGTTCACCGCGTTTCAGGATCTTAACAACCATGATATCCCCAGTCAGGTGTTCGGTTGGGAAACGGCGATCCCTTTTCTTCCCTGGACTATTGTTCCTTACTGGAGTCTGGATCTTTTATATGGATTTTCGCTGTTCGTTTGTCGCTCGACATTCGAACAGCGCCGACTGGTCCACCGGCTTATTCTGGCAACGGTAATGGCCTGTTGCGGTTTTTTGCTCTATCCGCTGAAGTTTAGTTTTATCCGCCCTGAAGTGAGTGGGGTGACGGGATGGCTATTTTCGCAACTTGAACTGTTTGATCTGCCTTATAACCAGTCCCCTTCGCTGCATATTATTCTCTGCTGGCTACTTTGGCGTCACTATCGTCAGCATCTGGCTGTGAGGTGGCGTAAAGTCTGTGGCGGATGGTTTTTACTCATCGCTATTTCTACGCTGACGACCTGGCAGCATCATTTTATTGATGTCATCACAGGGCTGGCGGTAGGTATGTTGATTGACTGGATGGTGCCCGTCGACCGTCGCTGGAACTACCAGATACCTGATCAACGTCGAATCAAAATAGCACTGCCATATGTCGTAGGCGCGTGTTCGTGCATAGTATTGATGACGCTAATGATGATGAATCAGTTACGGTGGTCAGTCTGGTTATGTTGGCCAGTATTATCGCTACTCATTATTGGCCGTGGGTACGGTGGGCTTGGCGCGATAACAACAGGGAAAGATAGTCAGGGGAAACTCCCGCCTGCCGTTTACTGGCTGACATTGCCCTGGCGCATCGGTATGTGGATATCGATGCACTGGTTTTGTCGTCGGCTGGAGCCGGTGAGCGAAATTACTGCGGGTGTTTATTTAGGGACGTTTCCACGACATATTCCGGCACAGAATGCGGTTCTGGACGTCACCTTTGAATTCCCTCGCGGACGAGCGACAAAAGATCGACTCTATTTTTGTGTACCTATGTTGGATCTGGTGGTTCCGGAAGAGGGGGAGCTCCGACAGGCCGTGGCGATGCTGGAAACATTACGCAAAGAGCAAGGCAGCATTCTGGTCCATTGCGCGTTGGGATTATCGCGCAGTGCGCTGGTGGTGGCCGCATGGCTGTTATGTTACGGACACTGTAAAACCGTTGATGAAGCGATTAACTATATTCGCGTCAGACGCCCGCAGATTGTGCTGACAGCCGAGCACAAAGCGATGCTGAGATTGTGGGAGAACAGGTAAGTGGATTGAGATGTGGACTGAATATCTACAGTCCACATCAAAATAGTGTCCGGTTATGCAGCAACAATACTGTCGATGGCTGCTTTCGCGTCAGACTGCGCTTTCGCTGCCATTTCCGGGCCGTATGCGATCCCTTCGGCGAAGACAAATTTCACATCGGTAATGCCGATAAAGCCCAGGAATGTGGACAGATACGGCGTTACCAGATCCGTTGGGCCATCTTTATGGATCCCACCGCGGCTGGTAATCACGATGGCTTTTTTACCCGTTACCAGACCTTCCGGACCGTTCTCGGTATAGCGGAAAGTAACGCCTGCACGTGCCACCAGGTCAAAATAGTTTTTCAACTGAGTTGAGATGTTGAAGTTATACATCGGTGCCGCAATAACGATAACGTCGTGGGCTTTCAGCTCGGCAATCAGCTCATCGGAAAGCGCCAGAGCTTCCTGTTGACGCGGAGTCAGCGGCGCATCGCTCGGACGCAGTGCACCAACCAGTTCGCCATCCAGTACCGGAATCGGATTTGCAGCCAGGTCACGCACGGTGATTTCATCAGCGGAGTGCTTTTCGCGCCATTGTTCAACAAAATAATCGGACAACTGATTAGACTGAGAGTACCCTGCCAGGATGCTGGATTTAAGAACTAATACCTTGCTCATGGTGTTTCCTTATAGATGTTTGAATGGGCGATGCCCCGTTGCTTGTTGACACTTTATTCACAATCCTGCCACAGAGATAGCGCAATAAATCGAAGCCTATGTTCGAATTTATTGAACAACGCATAGAAAGCCGCGATGTGGTACTCTATATCTATCATTTAAAAGAAAATTAATCAGGCAGCCTACTGCCCACTAACGTTATGACAGAACAACAAAAATTGACCTTTACGGCCTTGCAGCAGCGGCTGGATTCGCTGATGCTGCGTGACAGACTGCGTTTTTCCCGCCGTCTGCACGGCGTGAAGAAGGTTAAAAATCCTGATGCACAACAGGCCATTTTCCAGGAGATGGCGAAAGAGATTGACCAGGCGGCAGGGAAAGTCCTGCTGCGTGAAGCAGTACGACCGGACATCACTTATCCAGACAATTTGCCGGTTAGTCAGAAAAAGCAGGACATTCTCGAAGCAATCCGTGATCACCAGGTGGTGATCGTCGCCGGGGAAACGGGTTCCGGGAAAACGACTCAGCTACCGAAAATCTGTATGGAACTGGGCCGCGGGATTAAAGGGCTGATCGGCCATACCCAGCCGCGTCGTCTGGCGGCACGAACGGTGGCGAACCGTATTGCAGAAGAGCTGAAAACGGAGCCGGGCGGTTGCATCGGGTATAAAGTGCGTTTCAGCGATCACGTCAGTGATAACACGATGGTCAAGCTGATGACCGACGGTATCCTGCTGGCGGAGATCCAGCAAGACCGCCTGCTGATGCAGTACGACACCATCATTATTGACGAAGCGCACGAACGCAGCCTGAATATCGATTTTCTGCTCGGCTATTTGAAAGAGTTGCTGCCGCGGCGTCCTGACCTAAAAATCATTATTACTTCCGCGACTATCGACCCGGAACGCTTTTCGCGCCACTTTAATAATGCGCCGATTATCGAAGTCTCCGGTCGTACCTATCCGGTGGAGGTGCGCTATCGCCCGATTGTTGAAGAAGCTGATGACACCGAGCGCGACCAGTTGCAGGCGATTTTTGACGCCGTAGACGAACTGAGCCAGGAAAGCCCCGGCGACATTCTGATTTTTATGAGCGGCGAGCGAGAAATTCGCGATACCGCCGATGCGCTGAACAAGCTGAACTTACGCCATACGGAAATTCTTCCGCTTTATGCACGGCTTTCGAACAGCGAGCAGAACCGCGTCTTCCAGTCGCACAGCGGACGGCGCATTGTGCTGGCGACTAACGTCGCGGAAACGTCGCTGACCGTGCCGGGGATTAAATACGTTATCGACCCAGGTACGGCGCGTATTAGCCGCTACAGCTATCGCACCAAAGTACAGCGTCTGCCGATTGAGCCCATTTCGCAGGCTTCAGCTAATCAGCGTAAAGGCCGCTGTGGTCGTGTGTCAGAAGGGATCTGCATTCGTCTTTATTCCGAAGACGATTTCCTCTCGCGCCCGGAGTTTACCGATCCGGAGATTCTGCGTACCAACCTGGCCTCGGTTATTTTGCAGATGACCGCGCTGGGGCTGGGCGATATCGCTGCGTTCCCGTTTGTAGAAGCGCCGGATAAACGCAACATCCAGGATGGCGTGCGTCTGCTCGAAGAGCTGGGCGCGATCACCACTGATGAACAGGCCAGCGCCTATAAACTGACGCCGCTCGGTCGCCAGCTCTCGCAACTGCCAGTCGATCCTCGTCTGGCGCGAATGGTGCTGGAAGCGCAGAAACATGGCTGCGTGCGTGAGGCGATGATTATCACTTCCGCGCTCTCTATTCAGGACCCGCGTGAGCGGCCAATGGACAAACAGCAGGCATCGGACGAAAAACATCGTCGCTTTCACGATAAAGAATCCGACTTCCTGGCGTTTGTAAATCTGTGGAATTATCTCGGCGAGCAGCAAAAGGCGCTCTCTTCAAACGCCTTCCGTCGCCTGTGCCGTACCGATTACCTTAACTATCTGCGCGTGCGCGAATGGCAGGATATCTACACCCAGTTGCGCCAGGTGGTGAAAGAACTTGGCATTCCGGTTAACAGCGAACCGGCGGAGTATCGCGAAATTCACATCGCCTTACTGACCGGTTTGCTTTCGCATATCGGGATGAAAGATGCCGATAAACAGGAATATACCGGCGCACGTAACGCGCGTTTCTCCATCTTCCCCGGTTCTGGTTTATTCAAGAAGCCGCCGAAATGGGCAATGGTGGCGGAACTGGTAGAAACCAGCCGCCTGTGGGGGCGCATTGCGGCACGCATCGATCCAGAATGGGTAGAGCCAGTTGCCCAGCATTTGATTAAACGCTCCTACAGCGAACCGCACTGGGAACGGGCGCAGGGCGCGGTGATGGCAACTGAAAAAGTCACCGTTTACGGGTTGCCGATTGTTGCTGCGCGTAAGGTCAACTACAGCCAGATTGATCCTGCGCTGTGTCGTGAACTTTTTATTCGCCACGCGCTGGTGGAAGGTGACTGGCAGACGCGTCACGCATTCTTCCGTGAAAACCTGAAACTACGGGCAGAAGTGGAAGAACTGGAACACAAATCACGTCGCCGCGATATTCTGGTGGATGACGAAACGTTGTTTGAGTTTTACGACCAGCGCATCAGCCATGATGTGATCTCTGCACGTCACTTTGATAGTTGGTGGAAAAAAGTCAGCCGCGAAACACCTGATTTGCTCAACTTTGAAAAGAGCATGTTGATCAAAGAAGGGGCGGAAAAAATCAGCAAGCTGGATTACCCGAACTTCTGGCATCAGGGCAATCTCAAGCTGCGTTTAAGCTATCAGTTTGAGCCGGGGGCGGATGCTGACGGTGTGACCGTGCATATTCCGCTGCCGTTACTTAACCAGGTTGAGGAAAGCGGGTTTGAGTGGCAGATCCCCGGCCTGCGCCGTGAACTGGTGATTGCTCTAATCAAATCGTTGCCGAAACCGGTACGGCGTAATTTTGTACCCGCGCCAAACTACGCCGAAGCGTTTTTAGGTCGCGTCACGCCGCTGGAACTGCCGTTGCTCGACAGCCTTGAGCGCGAGCTACGGCGGATGACCGGCGTTACCGTTGACCGCGAAGACTGGCACTGGGATCAGGTGCCCGATCACCTGAAAATCACCTTCCGCGTGGTGGATGACAAAAACAAGAAGCTAAAAGAAGGGCGCTCATTACAGGATCTGAAAGATGCTCTGAAAGGCAAAGTGCAGGAAACGCTTTCCGCCGTTGCCGATGATGGTATTGAGCAAAGCGGGTTACATATCTGGAGCTTCGGTAATTTACCGGATCACTACGAGCAGAAACGTGGCAACTACAAAGTGAAGGCCTGGCCTGCGCTGGTGGATGAGCGTGACAGCGTAGCGATTAAGCTTTTTGATAACCCGCAGGAACAACAGCAGGCTATGTGGCGTGGTTTGCGTCGCTTGCTGCTGCTGAATATTCCGTCGCCAATTAAATATCTGCATGAGAAACTGCCGAACAAAGCGAAGCTTGGTCTCTACTTTAACCCGTACGGTAAAGTGCTGGATCTCATTGACGACTGCATCTCCTGCGGTGTTGATAAGTTGATTGATGAGGCGGGCGGCCCGGTCTGGACGGAAGAAGGCTTTGCTGCGCTGCATGAAAAAGTCCGCGCTGAATTGAACGATACGGTGGTGGATATTGCGAAGCAGGTCGAGCAAATCCTCACAGCGGTGTTCAATATCAACAAACGCCTGAAAGGGCGGGTGGATATGACCATGGCTCTGGGGCTTTCTGACATTAAAGCGCAGATGGGCGGGCTGGTGTATCGCGGTTTTGTCACTGGCAACGGTTTTAAACGGCTGGGCGACACGCTGCGTTATTTACAGGCGATTGAAAAGCGTCTGGAAAAACTGGCGGTTGATCCACATCGCGACCGCGCCCAGATGCTGAAAGTCGAAAATGTCCAGCAGGCGTGGCAGCAGTGGATCAACAAACTGCCGCCAGCACGTCGTGAAGATGAAGACGTAAAAGAGATCCGCTGGATGATAGAAGAGCTGCGCGTCAGCTACTTCGCTCAACAACTTGGTACGCCTTATCCGATTTCGGATAAGCGTATTTTGCAGGCGATGGAGCAGATTAGCGGTTAACACTGCTATTTGCCTGATAAATCTAAAACCCGGTAAGCATTTAGCGCCGGGTTTTTTATTAATTCTAAAACGGTAAGGGCAAAAATTCAGGAATTCAGAAAAATACAATTCTCTGCTGCAAGATGAATAATGTTTATCTACAGCATTTCCTTAAAAGATATGTCAGGCTTGCGGAGTGGCGGTTAAGGAAATACGACTTCCTCCTTTCAGAGTGCTCCGCTTCTCATTATTATCTCACGCAGTATTCTTAAGGGAACGATAAGGAGGAACCATGAACATTACCCCGTTTCCGACGCTTTCGCCGGCAACCATAGATGCCATAAATGTTATCGGTCAGTGGCTGGCGCAGGATGATTTCTCCGGTGAGGTGCCGTATCAGGCCGATTGCGTGATCCTTGCAGGCAATGCGGTTATGCCGACTATCGATGCGGCATGTAAGATTGCCCGCGATCAGCAAATTCCTCTACTGATTAGTGGTGGTATCGGTCACTCGACAACTTTTTTGTATAGCGCCATCGCACAGCATCCGCACTACAACACTATCCGCACCACTGGCAGAGCAGAAGCTACCATCCTGGCGGATATCGCTCATCAGTTCTGGCACATTCCGCATGAAAAAATCTGGATTGAAGACCAGTCAACAAACTGCGGTGAAAACGCACGCTTTAGCATCGCGCTATTGAATCAGGCCGTAGAAAGAGTTCATACGGCTATCGTTGTTCAGGACCCCACCATGCAGCGGCGCACGATGGCGACGTTCCGCCGTATGACCGGGGACAATCCAGACGCACCTCGTTGGTTAAGTTATCCCGGATTCGTTCCTCAGTTAGGAAATAACGCAGACAGTGTAATCTTTATTAATCAGTTACAAGGATTATGGCCGGTTGAGCGTTATCTCTCACTACTCACTGGCGAGCTGCCGCGTTTACGCGATGATAGCGATGGCTACGGTCCCCGTGGGCGAGATTTTATCGTTCACGTTGATTTTCCGGCAGAAGTCATCCAGGCATGGCAAACGCTGAAACACGATGCGGTGCTCATCGAGGCGATGGAAAGTCGCTCGTTACGTTAAAAATTGCCCGTTTGTTAACCATTTGTTTGCAAACGGGCATGACTCCTGACGTTTATTTCTGCCTTTTATTCCTTTTACACTTGTTTTTATGAAGCCCTTCACAGAATTGTCCTTTCACGATGCCGTCTCTATGATGATTGATGTTAATTAACAATGCATTTACCAAAAACAAACATATAAATCACAGGAGTCGCCCATGTCAGTACCCGTTCAACATCCTATGTATATAGATGGACAGTTTGTTACCTGGCGTGGAGACGCATGGATTGATGTGGTAAACCCTGCTACAGAGGCGGTCATTTCCCGCATTCCCGATGGTCAGGCCGAGGATGCCCGTAAGGCAATCGATGCAGCAGAACGTGCACAACCAGAATGGGAAGCGTTGCCTGCCATTGAACGCGCCAGTTGGTTGCGCAAAATTTCCGCCGGGATCCGCGAACGCGCCGGTGAAATCAGTGCGCTGATTGTTGAAGAAGGGGGCAAGATCCAGCAGCTGGCTGAAGTCGAAGTGGCTTTTACTGCGGACTATATCGATTACATGGCGGAGTGGGCACGGCGTTATGAAGGCGAGATTATTCAAAGCGATCGTCCAGGAGAAAATATTCTTCTGTTTAAACGTGCGCTTGGCGTGACTACCGGCATTCTGCCGTGGAACTTCCCGTTCTTCCTCATTGCCCGCAAAATGGCTCCCGCTCTTTTGACCGGTAATACCATCGTCATTAAACCCAGTGAATTTACGCCAAACAATGCGATTGCTTTTGCCAAAATTGTCGATGAAATAGGCCTTCCACGCGGTGTGTTTAACCTTGTGCTGGGGCGTGGTGAAACTGTTGGGCAAGAACTGGCGGGTAACCCAAAGGTCGCAATGGTCAGTATGACAGGCAGCGTCTCTGCAGGTGAAAAGATCATGGCGACTGCAGCAAAAAATATCACAAAAGTGTGTCTGGAATTGGGTGGTAAAGCACCAGCTATCGTAATGGACGATGCCGATCTTGAACTGGCAGTCAAAGCCATCGTTGATTCACGCGTCATTAATAGTGGGCAAGTGTGTAACTGTGCTGAACGTGTTTATGTACAGAAAGGCATTTATGATCATTTCGTCAATCGGCTGGGTGAAGCGATGCAGGCGGTTCAATTTGGTAACCCCGCTGAACGCAACGACATTGCGATGGGGCCGTTGATTAACGCCGCGGCGCTGGAAAGGGTCGAGCAAAAAGTGGCGCGCGCAGTCGAAGAGGGGGCGAGAGTGGCGTTGGGGGGCAAGGCAGTAGAGGGGAAAGGATATTATTATCCGCCGACATTGCTACTGGATGTTCGTCAGGAAATGTCGATTATGCACGAGGAAACCTTTGGCCCGGTGCTGCCAGTGGTCGCATTTGACACGCTGGAAGAGGCTATCGCAATGGCTAATGACAGTGATTACGGCCTGACCTCATCACTCTATACCCAAAATCTGAACGTCGCGATGAAAGCTATTAAAGGGCTGAAGTTTGGTGAAACTTACATCAACCGTGAAAACTTCGAAGCTATGCAAGGATTCCACGCCGGATGGCGTAAATCCGGTATTGGCGGCGCAGATGGCAAACATGGCTTGCATGAATACCTGCAGACCCAGGTGGTTTATTTACAGTCGTAATGAGTGAAAGAGGCGGAGGCTTTTCCCTCCGCCTTTGCTCGTCAGAGTTTAGCGAATTTTTCGAGGGTGCGAATAAGCTGCGTGACGAAGCCATATTCGTTATCATACCAGGCGACCGTTTTCACCAGCTGTAAATCGCCCACGGCGGTAATTTCGGTTTGCGTGGCATCAAACACCGACCCGAAATGGCTGCCAATGATATCAGAAGAGACTATTTCTTCATCGGTATAACCAAATGACTCGTTATTGTTTGTCGCGTTTTTAAGCGCGTTGTTAACCTCTTCGGCAGTCACTTTTTTTCCAAGAATAGACACCAGTTCAGTCACCGAACCTGTTTTCACGGGTACGCGTTGCGCATGACCTTTCAGTTTGCCGCTCAGTTCTGGGATCACCAGACCAATGGCTTTTGCCGCGCCTGTAGTGTGGGGAATGATATTTTCTGCCGCTGCGCGTGAAGCACGTAAATCTTTACCACGCGGGCCATCCACCAGTGACTGGGTGCCGGTATAGGCATGAATGGTCGTCATCGTGCCGACTTCTATCCCGAAACTGTCATGCAAGGCTTTGGCCATCGGCGCAAGGCAGTTAGTGGTGCATGACGCCACGGAAACAATGGTGTCGTTGCCATCCAGAGTGTCGTCATTGACGTTATAAACGATGGTTTTCATTTCACCGGCAGGGGCGGAAATCAACACCTTCTTCGCGCCAGCATCAAGATGCGCCTGCGATTTCTCGGCGGAGGTATAAAAGCCAGTACATTCGACAATGATTTCTGCGCCTTTCGCTTTCCACGGAATATTTTTAGCCTCTTTTTCGGCGTAAACCGCGATACTTTTCCCATCAACGATAAGTGAATCTTCCGTATAATCAACGCTCCAGGGGAACGGTCCGTAGTTTGAATCATGTTTCAGCAGGTAGGCGAGAATTTTTGGGGAAGTGAGATCATTAATAGCGACAATGTCTATGTTGCTTTTGACTTCAAGTAATCGACGCAACACCAGTCGACCGATACGACCAAAACCGTTAATACCAACTTTACTCATGGTCTTCTCCTGTCAGGAACGTTCGGATGAAAATTGATCCTTTCCAGGCTTAGACCAGGATGGCGGGATGGGCAATCTACATTCTTGCCGTGAAACGTAACGTACTGAAAACGGGTGAACAATATTTAATGAAATTTTAAGAAAAGCTCGTTATGTTAACGGAAAATTATGTTAAAGCAGGAAATGTTATGGAAAGTAAATATTCAAGGTTACAAATCGGCATTCACTGGCTGGTCTTTTTGCTGGTTATCGCAGCGTATTGCGCAATGGAGTTTCGTGGTTTCTTCCCACGTAGCGATCGGCCGCTCATCAACATGATTCATGTTTCCTGTGGCATCTCAATTCTCGTGCTGATGGTTGTTCGTCTTTTGTTAAGGCTTAAATACTCAACTCCGCCGATTGTACCTAAACCAAAACCGATGATGACGGGACTGGCACATTTGGGACATTTGGTGATCTATCTCCTGTTTATTGCGCTGCCAGTGATTGGTTTGGTGATGATGTATAACCGGGGCAACCCGTGGTTTGCGTTTGGTATGACAATGCCTTATGCAGCAGAGGCCAATTTCGAACGGGTTGATAGCTTAAAGTGGTGGCATGAGACGCTGGCGAATCTGGGATATTTTGTCATCGGGTTGCACGCTGCGGCTGCACTGGCACACCACTATTTCTGGAAGGACAACACACTTCTACGCATGATGCCGCGTAAACGTTCCTGAAGGATATTTAAAGAAAACGCCTGTACTAAAACCGACCCGTGGTACAGGCGAAGAGTACGGGCCTACATCGGAAGCGCCTATTATATTTATTTGTATGACAAATAAAACCATAATCCTTGTCCATATGTCCATCTGGCTTATCTTTAATCAATTCACCCGACCTTTGATCTCATCAACGGTATCAAAATAAACCAGCGTATAACGTTCAAATCGAACATAAGATTCGATAAATCATGGAGGTTATATGAAAAAATTGGCACTTATCTTGGTTATGGGAGCGCTTGTTTCCTTTTATGCCGATGCCGGGCGCAAACCCTGTTCTGGTTCGAAAGGGGGGATCTCACACTGTACGGCAGGCGGCAAATTTGTCTGTAATGATGGTTCTATTAGTGCATCGAAAAAAACATGCACTAACTGAAGTGTAAAAGGGGTGCCATGAGAAACTGAATCCGCTAGTCAGATGCGCGGGGAAAATCCCCGCGCTTGCCCTTACCTGGACGTGCAGGCCATGAGCGCCGCCACCTCCTTATCACCGTCCCGGAACCGCAGTTCGTAGAGCGTTTGTCGGGTCAGGAGTGTGAATGTCAGAATCGTAATACAGATAATGAGCAGACACACCACCAGAGGGTTGTGCTTCATAGCCTTTCTCCTTGCCGGATGGCGGGTAAGAGGCTAACATCTGAATTGCTAGGTTCATTCGTTGGCCTCGGTTGATAGAAATATCGGTCGGGGCCTTCGTCTTTCTGATTCCCGGTTAGCCTGAAAACAGAAAGTCTCAGGCACCCGTGAGCATCCTATGTGGTTTCCTTAGGGACGAAAATAATCACCTGACGAAATTGCGTGCTGTTTTCCAGAATTTTTCGTCATTCGGGTTAGCCAGTTTAACCATTCCTCACTTTCTTCAATCCAATGGCATTAATCTTCTCTGCAATAATTGTTGTAAAAATGTGACGCAAAGAGGTTTTTAGTCGTAAGTAATTACCGTCAAATGCCGATGACTTTCTATCAGGAGTAAACCTGGAAGAGAGACAACGGTAATGAATACAACTCCCTCACAGCGATTAGGTTTTTTGCATCACATCAGGCTGGTTCCGTTATTTGCCTGCATTCTTGGCGGTATCTTACTTCTGTTTGCCTTGAGTTCAGCCCTGGCTGGCTATTTCCTCTGGCAGGCCGATCGCGATCAGCGTGATGTGACTGCGGAGATTGAGATTCGGACCGGGTTAGCGAACAGCTCAGATTTTTTGCGTTCGGCCCGGATCAATATGATTCAGGCCGGGGCGGCGAGTCGTATTGCGGAAATGGAAGCAATGAAGCGAAATATTGCGCAAGCCGAATCGGAGATTAAACAGTCGCAGCAAGGGTATCGTGCTTATCAGAATCGGCCGGTGAAAACACCTGCTGATGAAGCCCTCGACACTGAATTAAATCAACGCTTTCAGGCTTATATCACGGGTATGCAACCTATGTTGAAATATGCCAAAAATGGCATGTTTGAAGCGATTATCAATCATGAAAGTGAGCAGAACCGACCGCTGGATAATGCTTATACCGATATTTTGAACAAAGCCGTTAAGATACGTAGCACCAGAGCCAACCAATTGGCGGAACTGGCCCATCAGCGTACCCACCTGGGTGGGATGTTCATGATTGGCGCGTTTGTGCTTGCCCTGGTCATGACGCTGATAACATTTATGGTGCTACGTCGGATCGTCATTCGTCCATTGCAACATGCCGCACAACGGATTGAAAAAATCGCCAGTGGCGATCTGACGATGAATGATGATCCGGCAGGTCGTAATGAAATCGGTCGCTTAAGTCATCATTTACAGCAAATGCAGCATTCACTGGGGATGACAGTAGGGACCGTTCGACAGGGCGCGGAAGAGATTTATCGTGGCACCAGCGAAATTTCCGCTGGCAATGCGGACCTGTCATCTCGCACCGAAGAACAAGCGGCGGCTATCGAACAAACTGCCGCCAGCATGGAGCAACTCACTGCAACGGTGAAACAGAATGCGGATAACGCGCATCATGCTAGCAAACTGGCGCAAGAGGCTTCTATTAAAGCCAGCGATGGCGGGCAGACGGTTTCCGGTGTAGTAAAAACGATGGGCGCTATCTCCACGAGTTCGAAGAAAATTTCCGAGATCACTTCCGTCATCAACAGTATTGCTTTCCAGACGAATATTCTGGCACTGAATGCTGCCGTTGAAGCCGCGCGAGCGGGTGAGCAAGGACGTGGATTTGCCGTTGTCGCCAGCGAAGTACGGACACTCGCAAGCCGCAGCGCCCAGGCGGCGAAAGAGATTGAAGGCTTGATCAGTGAATCAGTCAGGTTAATTGACCTGGGGTCGGATGAGGTAGCAACGGCAGGGAAAACCATGAGCACTATTGTTGATGCCGTCGCGAGTGTCACACATATCATGCAGGAAATCGCCGCCGCCTCGGATGAGCAAAGCAGAGGCATAACGCAGGTTAGCCAGGCGATTTCTGAAATGGATAAGGTGACGCAACAGAATGCTTCTCTGGTAGAAGAGGCTTCTGCGGCGGCGCTATCCCTTGAAGAACAGGCTGCACGATTAACTGAGGCGGTAGACGTTTTCCGCCTGAACAAACATTCTGTGTTGGCAGAATCACGCGGAGCTGGTGAGTCTGTTAGTTTCGCAACAGCGTGAAAATATCAAAGAAGGGATCGAAAGATCCCTTACTTTTCAGAACGGCATTGATTTTCGAATAGCGTTAATCATCAATTGGCAACCGGAAGAGAACGTCGCATCTACGCGGGTCAATATTCCGATCGGTTCGCCTGCACCATGCCCCGGAACAGGCAGGGCCACCAGCGTGGCATGACGCAGGTCGTCTTTTACAGCGCCAGATGGAACAAACCACACGTAGTCGTATTCAACCGTAAGCTGGCGAGATAGCGAAGCAGACAGCGTTTCGATACAGCCCGAAGGAATTTTACAGCCCTGGCTCTGCACTAATGCATCTGAATGCTGGCGTGGTGCAGTACCTTCTGGTGATACAACGACCGGCCATTCCAGCACCCGACTTAGCGTTACGTTCTCTTGAAGCAGTGGGTGATTGGGACGAACGACCAACTTCAGCGATTCAAGAAACAGCAATTCATAATTAAGCCCGGTCATCAGTTCGGGATCTGACATTCGACCAATCCCGATATCGATTTCGCCGGTCTTCAAACCTGCCAGAATCATAGGGTTACTCATTGTCGCAACTTGCAAGGTCGTCTCTTTTTGTTGCTGATGAAACTGACCTATAACTGAAGGTAATATTCCCAGCGCCGCGGTAGGTAATGCACCTACCCTGACGACATCATTGTTAAGACCTTCTTTACGATGAAGCGACTGTCCGGCAGTGTTAATAGCGTCAAGAACTCTGACTGCATGTGTTAAAAATTGTTCGCCGGGTAAGGTAAGTTGCGCCCCCTGACGACCACGCTCAAACAAGCGAGCACCTGTCAATTGCTCTAGTTCATTCAATGTTTTAGAGAGCGCAGGTTGACTCAAATTAAGGGTTTCAGCCGCGCGCCCCAAAGTTCCTTGTTGTGCGACAGCTACGAATGTATGAAGGTGGCGCAAACGGATGCGCTGACTAAACAGACTATTTTTTTCCATAAGCGATGTTAAAAACGAAGCAGTGTCGCTGACAAGTGAAGTTGTTTGATTATGATAACTTAGTTGCAAAATATTATTAACAAATAAAGCAATTGTGTTACAGCGAAATGGATAATATTGATGTTTTCGCGGCGAGATCACAGTTTGCAAATTCTTCCCGCCAGAGTGAATGCGGTTACCTACACTCCAGATTACTGACCACTGGAGGCAGACATTATGGCGAACAGCATCACGGCGGATGAGATTCGGGAACAGTTTTCGCAGGCAATGTCAGCCATGTACCAGCAAGAAGTTCCGCAGTACGGCACGCTGCTGGAACTGGTAGCTGATGTGAATCTGGCTGTGCTGGAAAACAATCCTCAACTGCACGAAAAAATGGTAAATGCAGACGAGCTGGCGCGACTGAATGTTGAACATCATGGGGCAATTCGCGTTGGGACTGCACAAGAGCTTGCTACTCTTCGGCGGATGTTTGCCATTATGGGGATGTACCCGGTGAGCTATTACGATCTCTCGCAGGCGGGGGTGCCGGTACATTCCACAGCATTTCGGCCCATTGATGATGCTTCTCTGGCGCGTAATCCCTTCCGCGTTTTTACCTCATTACTCCGCCTGGAGCTTATCGAGAACGAATTTTTGCGCCAGAAAGCGGCGGAGATTCTGCGTCAGCGCGATATCTTCACCCCACGTTGTCGACAACTGTTAGAGGAGTATGAGCAGCGGGGCGGTTTTAACGAAACACAGGCACAGGAGTTTGTGCAGGAAGCCCTGGAAACGTTTCGCTGGCACCAGTCAGCAACGGTGGATGAAGTAACCTATCGCGCCTTGCATAACGAACATCGGCTGATTGCTGATGTGGTCTGTTTTCCTGGATGCCATATCAACCACCTGACGCCACGCACGCTGGATATTGACCGGGTGCAGTCGATGATGCCTGAATGCGGAATTGAACCCAAAATTCTGATCGAAGGGCCGCCGCGCCGCGAGGTGCCGATTTTACTTCGCCAGACCAGCTTTAAAGCCCTGGAAGAGGCGGTGTTGTTTGCGGGGCAGAAACAGGGAACGCATACCGCGCGCTTTGGTGAAATAGAGCAGCGTGGCGTGGCATTAACGCCGAAAGGACGACAACTGTATGATGATCTACTGCGGAACGCTGGAACCGGGCAGGATAATCTCACTCATCAAATGCATTTACAGGAAACCTTCCGCACTTTTCCTGACAGTGAGTTTTTAATGCGTCAGCAAGGGTTGGCATGGTTCCGATATCGTTTGACGCCTTCAGGTGAGGCGCATCGTCAGGCGATTCATCCCGGAGACGATCCACAACCCTTAATTGAACGTGGTTGGGTAGTGGCACAACCCATTACTTATGAAGATTTTTTGCCTGTTAGCGCTGCGGGGATCTTCCAGTCAAATCTGGGTAATGAAACGCAGGCACGCAGTCACGGTAATGCCAGCCGCGAAGCTTTCGAACATGCGTTGGGATGCCCAGTTTTTGATGAGTTCCAGCTTTATCAGGAAGCGGAAGAACGCAGTAAACGCCGCTGTGGTTTGCTTTAAATTTTGACTATCTGCCTTTGCAAAAATTTGCCTGATTTTACAAACGAATCAGGCTCATCCCATCGACATAAAAAAATTGCCGATTAATGCATATTCTCTGAGTTCAACAATTGGATTATTAATAAATATTGTCTAGAGTGAGCGGTCATAAATAAGCACTTTCTTGCCGCTGAAAACGACCAGCGCGGGACCATTCACAACACCAGAAGGACTCACTTTCAGGTATGGATCGTAGACGATTTATTAAAGGTTCAATGGCTATGGCCGCCGTGTGCGGTACCAGCGGCATTGCTTCTCTTTTTTCTCAGGCGGCATTCGCGGCAGATTCTGATATTGCCGACGGGCAAACCCAGCGTTTTGACTTCTCCATTCTACAGTCAATGGCGCACGACTTAGCGCAAACCGCGTGGCGTGGTGCGCCGCGTCCGTTACCTGACACTCTGGCGACAATGACGCCGCAGGCTTATAACAGTATTCAATACGACGCCGAAAAATCGCTCTGGCATAACGTTGAGAACCGTCAACTGGACGCTCAGTTTTTCCATATGGGAATGGGATTCCGTCGCCGCGTTCGTATGTTTTCTGTTGATCCCGCAACACATCTGGCGCGTGAAATTCACTTTCGCCCGGAGTTGTTCAAATACAACGATGCGGGTGTTGATACCAAACAATTAGAAGGGCAAAGCGATCTCGGTTTTGCCGGTTTTCGCGTGTTTAAAGCCCCCGAACTGGCGCGCCGTGATGTCGTATCATTCCTCGGTGCGAGTTATTTCCGCGCGGTTGATGATACATATCAATACGGTTTGTCGGCTCGCGGCCTGGCGATCGACACTTACACCGACAGTAAAGAAGAGTTCCCCGACTTTACCGCCTTCTGGTTTGATACGGTAAAACCAGGGGCAACCACCTTTACCGTTTATGCGTTGCTCGATAGCGCCAGCATTACTGGTGCCTATAAGTTCACTATCCATTGTGAGAAAAGTCAGGTGATTATGGATGTGGAAAATCACCTGTATGCGCGCAAAGACATTAAACAGCTGGGCATTGCGCCGATGACCAGCATGTTCAGCTGCGGCACTAATGAACGTCGGATGTGCGACACCATTCATCCGCAAATCCATGACTCTGATCGTCTGTCCATGTGGCGGGGCAACGGCGAGTGGATTTGCCGTCCGCTGAATAATCCGCAAAAATTGCAGTTCAATGCTTACACCGACAACAACCCGAAAGGGTTTGGTTTATTGCAACTGGATCGTGATTTCTCTCATTATCAGGACATTATGGGCTGGTATAACAAACGCCCAAGTCTGTGGGTGGAACCGCGTAACAAGTGGGGTAAGGGCACCATCGGCCTGATGGAAATCCCAACAACGGGCGAAACGCTGGATAACATTGTCTGCTTCTGGCAGCCAGAAAAAGCTGTAAAAGCGGGTGATGAGTTTGCATTCCAGTATCGTCTGTACTGGAGTGCGCAACCGCCTGTTCATTGCCCATTAGCGCGCGTTATGGCAACGCGTACCGGCATGGGCGGTTTCCCGGAAGGTTGGGCGCCTGGTGAACACTATCCTGAAAAATGGGCGCGTCGTTTTGCCGTCGATTTCGTTGGTGGTGATCTGAAAGCTGCCGCACCAAAAGGCATTGAGCCGGTGATTACGCTTTCCAGTGGGGAAGCGAAGCAAATCGAAATTCTCTATATTGAACCCATTGATGGTTATCGTATTCAGTTTGACTGGTATCCGACTTCGGACTCCACTGATCCGGTCGATATGCGGATGTATCTGCGTTGTCAGGGCGACGCTATCAGTGAAACATGGCTGTATCAGTATTTCCCGCCAGCGCCGGATAAACGTCAGTATGTTGACGACCGCGTGATGAGTTAATCGTTTTTTCTTCGGCACCTTCTTCGGGAGGTGCCGTCTGGTTAAACACGATCCCGCTCGCATTTTTCCCTAAGTTAAATGAGTAATCTGATAGTGTGTATTTCAGATACACCTTGTCAGCCACTAACAGGGAGTGCGTATGTTTCCAGAATACCGAGATTTAATATCCCGTCTGAAAAACGAAAATCCTCGCTTTATGTCCTTGTTCGATAAACACAATAAACTTGATCATGAAATTGCCAGAAAGGAAGGTTCCGACGGTCGAGGATACAATGCGGAAGTGGTCCGCATGAAAAAACAAAAGCTACAGTTAAAAGATGAGATGCTCAAAATCCTGCAGCAGGAGAGCGTCAAAGAGGTGTAAACTTTCCTAAGCCGCCAGCCAGGCGGCTTTTTTAACAACTGCATGGATTGACTGGAGATAAGATGGCTGAAACGATAAAAGTAAGTGAATCACTTGAATTACATGCTGTTGCAGAAAGTCATGTCACACCTCTTTATCAGTTAATCTGTAAAAATAGAACCTGGTTACAGCAGTCGCTAAACTGGCCGCAGTTTGTTCAAAGTGAAGAGGACACGCGAAAAACGGTGCAGGGCAATGTAATGTTGCATCAACGCGGCTATGCCAAAATGTTCATGATTTTCAAAGAAGATCAACTTATCGGCGTTATCTCGTTTAATCGTATTGAACCACTGAATAAAACCGCTGAAATCGGCTACTGGCTGGACGAATCTCATCAGGGGCAGGGGATCATTTCTCAGGCGCTGCAGGCATTGATTCATCATTACGCTCAGTCTGGTGAACTTAGACGCTTCGTGATCAAATGTCGGGTGGATAATGCGCAAAGCAACCAGGTCGCTTTGCGCAATGGTTTTATCCTTGAAGGTTGCCTGAAACAGGCTGAGTTTCTGAATGATGCCTATGATGATGTGAACTTATACGCGCGTATTATCGATTCACAATAACCCTGCCAGCGGCGTTCGCGTAATGCGCTCTTCGCCGTTAATGACTTTTGGACCACGGACATGAACCGTGTCGCCATCAAAGGCTTCAACGACGGCGTGGTCGGTCAACTCCACATGGTTTTCAATTATCACCGCACCTGTAATACGGCTCTCACCTTGTATTACAACGTGTTCGTCGAGCAGAATCGGTCCGCCACGTACCACTGCCTTTCCGCCAATCAAGACATGATGTTTTAACACACAATTACCTTCCACAATGGCATATTCCGCTACCTGCGAACTGTAATGAATTGTCGGAATGGCATCTTCTTCTATGCCAGCTTTCACCTGCGCGTGACCGTAGACTTTAGCGCAATCGCATAGCCAGACGTTCTTCTCTTCATTACCTTCAATACTGGCAAAATCAAAAACTTCGGCGCGATGTTCAATAAAAGCATACCGGACGACGGCATCGCCATAAATTTGTGCCTGGTGGACAATACGCGAGGCGCTAACCTTTGCGCGATCATAAATTTGTAGCAGGAGTTGATGGTCGGAGGTTAAGCCTTGCGCGGCGACGATCATAGAATGTTGATCAATTAAGGCGTGACCAAATATTCTACATTGACCGCAAACTAATGAGTCACGAATGGTGACACTGTCACTTATATATGCACCCTGACTGACTTCACTATTATCGATCCAGACGTTATCCGTTGCGTAAACCTCTCCCCAAAGGACGCTGGTGCCGGTGATACGCGTATTACCGGAAATCACCGTTCCGCCGAACGCAATAGCATTCTGGTCGTAAATCCAGCAATTTCCTTCCTGTGCTAACACCGTTTCGCGATCGATCCAGCCGCCAGCGGTTCCTGCTATCACATCGTTAAAATCGCTCATGGCGATAATTTGCCGTAATAACACACTTTTTTTAGTGCCATCATCCTGATAACTAAAGGCTCGCTGTTCTTCACTTAGACGATATTTGCGCATAGCGTTTTCCCACAGGTGACTTACTATAACCGTAGCAAATTCTGCGGCTCTGGCTATGCTCGAGAAAATTCCATAAAATGCATTTCAAATATACTTTATAAATTAAACAAAATGAGTAAGAAGATGCAGAGCGATAAAGTGCTCAATTTGCCGGCAGGCTACTTTGGTATTGTGTTGGGGACGATAGGGATGGGATTTGCCTGGCGCTATGCCAGCCAGGTTTGGCAGGTCAGCCACTGGTTAGGGGATGGGCTGGTAATTCTGGCGATGATCATCTGGGGATTATTGACTAGCGCATTTATTACCCGACTCATACGCTTTCCGCATAGCGTGCTGGCGGAAGTGCGCCATCCAGTGATGAGCAGTTTTGTGAGTTTGTTTCCTGCAACGACGATGCTGGTAGCGATTGGTTTTGTTCCGTGGTTTCGCCCACTGGCGGTATGCCTGTTCAGTTTTGGTGTCGTGGTTCAGTTGGCTTATGCCGCCTGGCAAACTGCGGGATTATGGCGCGGATCTCATCCTGAAGAAGCTACCACGCCTGGACTGTATCTGCCGACAGTTGCCAACAACTTTATCAGCGCAATGGCCTGTGGTGCATTGGGCTACACCGACGCCGGTCTGGTGTTTTTAGGCGCAGGCGTTTTCTCATGGTTAAGCCTGGAACCGGTGATCTTGCAGCGTCTGCGCAGTTCGGGAGAATTACCCACGGCGCTGCGGACATCACTCGGCATTCAGCTCGCTCCTGCGCTGGTGGCCTGTAGTGCCTGGCTGAGCGTCAACGGCGGCGAGGGTGACACGCTGGCGAAAATGCTTTTCGGTTATGGGCTGCTGCAACTGCTGTTTATGCTACGTCTGATGCCATGGTATCTCTCCCAGCCATTTAATGCTTCATTCTGGAGTTTCTCGTTCGGCGTATCTGCACTGGCAACCACCGGTTTGCATCTGGGGAGTGGCAGCAATAATGGATTTTTCCATACCCTGGCGGTGCCGCTGTTTATCTTTACCAATTTTATAATAGCAATACTGCTTATCCGTACTTTCGCGCTTCTGATGCAGGGGAAATTGTTAATCAAAACAGAGCGCGCTGTTTTAATGAAAGCTGAGGACAAAGAATGATCATTCGTGACGAAAACTATTTTACTGATAAGTATGAATTAACCCGCACACACTCTGAAGTACTGGAAGCGGTGAAAGTGGTTAAACCCGGTAAAACGCTGGATCTGGGCTGTGGCAATGGTCGTAACAGTCTTTACCTGGCAGCCAATGGTTATGAAGTTGACGCATGGGATAAAAATGCCATGAGTATCGCCAACGTCGAGCGCATTAAATCCATTGAAAATCTGGATAATTTACACACCCGGGTTGTTGATCTGAATAACCTCACATTTGATGGGCAGTACGATTTTATTCTTTCGACTGTGGTGCTGATGTTCCTTGAGGCTAAAACCATCCCAGGACTGATTGCCAATATGCAACGTTGCACTAAACCTGGCGGTTACAACCTGATTGTGGCGGCGATGGATACCGCTGATTATCCATGTACCGTCGGCTTCCCGTTTGCCTTCAAAGAGGGAGAATTACGTCGATATTACGAAGGCTGGGAGATGGTGAAATACAATGAAAACGTCGGTGAGTTGCACCGCACCGATGCCAACGGTAATCGGATTAAACTGCGTTTCGCCACGATGCTGGCACGTAAAAAATGACCCGGTAGAACAAGGCGCGTGAAAATGCCCCGCGTTGAGATGGTTAACCGTTGTTCTTTTCGGTAAGCATATTTTTAATCAAAAGGATGTGAAATTAATCACGGTAGTCGAAGTTTTTCATCAGCTTAACGCACTGATATTTAACTACTGATGATTGACTTAGCCCCTTTTTCGGCATTGACTATGTCGTCTGAAAAGGGGCTGATAAATTTATTTTTACCAACACTTTTTTTGCCACAACACGAAGCGGTGCTTTTTGCTATAACTTAAAAAGTAATATAATCATCTCAGGAAACTATTCATGCGTACCACATCATTTGCGAAAGTTGCAGCTTTATGCGGCTTGTTGGCTCTGTCTGGTTGTGCCTCTAAAATCACCCAGCCAGATAAATATTCTGGCTTTTTAAACAATTACTCTGATTTAAAAGAAACAACTTCTGCAACGGGTAAGCCTGTTTTACGTTGGGTAGACCCGAGTTTTGATCAAAGCAAATATGACAGCATCGTCTGGAACCCAGTCACTTATTATCCGGTACCGAAACCATCTACCCAGGTAGGGCAGAAAGTTCTGGATAAAATTTTGAGTTATACCAACACCGAAATGAAAGAAGCGATTGCGCAGCGTAAACCACTGGTTACCACCGCTGGGCCGCGTAGTCTGATTTTCCGTGGGGCCATTACCGGTGTAGATACCAGCAAAGAAGGGTTGCAATTCTATGAAGTGGTTCCTGTTGCATTAGTGGTCGCGGGGACGCAAATGGCGACGGGCCACCGTACCATGGATACTCGCCTGTATTTTGAAGGTGAGCTGATTGATGCAGCTACTAATAAACCGGTTATCAAAGTCGTTCGTCAGGGCGAAGGTAAAGACCTGAATAACGAAAGTACGCCAATGGCTTTCGAGAATATTAAGCAAGTTATTGATGACATGGCGACCGATGCCACAATGTTTGACGTTAACAAAAAGTAATTCCAGTCGCGCCATCGTAAGATGGCGCTTTTTATTATTGGTTTCTGTCAGCGATTAAATTTAACACCATGTAACAAACGCCACCGGCAATTAATCCCCAAAACGCAGAACCAATCCCGACAAGCGTTAGTCCACTTGCCGTTACCAGAAATGCGACCACCGCCGCGTCGCGCTCACGCTCATTATGCAGCGCCTGATACAAACTGCCGCCAATGGTACTCAACAGCGCCAGACCTGCCAGCATCTGGATCCAACTTACGGGCAGGGCAGCCATCATCCCGGTAATAGCACTACCAAAAAAACCTGCGAGCAAATAAAAAATGCCTGCAACGGCAGCTGCCAGCCAACGTTGATCTTTATCCGGATGCGCTTCCGGGCTTTGGCAAATAGCCGCGGTGATTGCTGCAATACCGACGGAATAAACCCCGAAAGGGGAAAATACCAGCGCCAGCAATCCAGTAAATACAATCAACGGCGAAACAGGAGCTGAATACCCGGCCGCTTTCATTGCCGCAATACCCGGTGCGTTTTGCGATGCCATCGTCACCAGAAAAAGGGGGAGTGCAACGCTCAGACTGTGAGCAAACGAAAATTTAGGGGCAATATAAGCGGGGAGAACGGGTTTAAAGACAACATCATTTGTGACAACGTCACCTTGCGCGATAACGATCACGATCCCAATAATCATCGCGGCAATTACCGCATAGCGCGGCGCAACGGCCCTGGTTGCCAGCCATACCAGCAACATACTACCGCATAACGTAAATTGACCATCCAGACTGGCAAACGCCTGTAAACCAAAGCGTAATAAAATCCCGGCAAGCATTGCCGCTGCCAGCGAGTGCGGAATAATACGCATCAGACGAGCAAAGAGTCCCGTTATGCCGCAGAGGATTATTAACGCGTTGGTGACAATAAAAACGCCGATGGCTTCGTTAAGTGTTAGTCCCTGTAATCCGGTGACCAACAAAGCCGCGCCAGGAGTTGACCATGCGGTGAGAACAGGTACGCGATACCATAATGTCAGAGCCAGCGTACTGACGCCCATTGCCAGCCCCAGCGCCGTCATCCAGCCAGAGATTTGTGCAGTGGTGGCTCCGGCGACAATCGCTGCTTGCCAGATTATTGCCGCTGAACTGGCGTAGCCAATTAATACCGCCAGAAACCCCGCCAGTAGCGTGGGTGGAGGAATAGAAAACAGACGCATGGTCACCTCGTGCGTTATAGCGTACAGGTACCGTAGCATTTGTCCGTTATAACGCACAAGTGATAAACTTCCGCTTTGCCGGAGGAGTCACATGGAAAATCTCACTCGCTTTTTATCCACTACACTTAAACAACTACGTCAGCAGCGCGGCTGGAGTCTTTCGCGACTGGCAGAAGCGACGGGGGTTTCTAAAGCGATGTTAGGGCAGATTGAGCGTAATGAGTCCAGCCCGACGGTCGCGACATTATGGAAAATTGCCACCGGGTTGAATGTGCCATTTTCGACATTTATTTCTCCGCCGCAGTCCGCTACGCCTTCAGTTTATGATCCGCAACAGCAGGCGATGGTGATCACTTCGCTGTTTCCTTATGATCCGCAACTCTGCTTTGAACACTTCTCAATTCAGATGGCTCCCGGTGCAATAAGTGAATCGACGCCCCATGAGAAGGGAGTAATCGAACATGTTGTCGTCATTGATGGGCAACTTGATCTGTGCGTTGATGGTGAATGGCAGAGCCTTAATTGTGGAGAAGGCGCTCGATTTGCTGCAGACGTTACGCATGTCTATCGTAATGGTGGGGAGCAAATCGTACATTTTCATTCCCTCATCCATTACCCACGCAGTTAAGCGGGAAAACTATTTCGCAACGTCGCGCTTGTGGCTAAAATAGCCGCCATTTTTCAGCTACTGGATAAGAATGTGACCGTATCTTCTCATCGACTTGAACTGTTAAGCCCGGCACGCGATGCCGCCATTGCCCGCGAAGCTATTTTGCACGGTGCCGATGCTGTTTATATCGGCGGCCCTGGTTTTGGTGCCCGTCATAATGCCAGTAATAGCCTGAAAGATATCGCCGAACTGGTGCCGTTTGCCCATCGTTATGGTGCAAAAATTTTCGTCACGCTTAACACCATTTTGCATGATGATGAGCTGGAACCCGCTCAGCGGTTAATTACCGATCTTTACCAGACCGGTGTCGATGCGCTGATTGTTCAGGACATGGGGATTCTGGAACTTGATATTCCGCCGATTGAATTACACGCAAGTACGCAGTGTGATATTCGTACTGTAGAGAAAGCGAAGTTCCTCTCAGACGTTGGTTTTACCCAGATTGTGCTGGCGCGTGAGCTAAACCTGGAGCAGATCCGCGCGATTCATCAGGCCACGGACGCGACAATTGAGTTCTTTATTCATGGCGCATTGTGCGTGGCATATTCTGGTCAATGCTACATCTCTCATGCACAAACGGGGCGCAGTGCTAACCGTGGAGATTGCTCCCAGGCGTGCCGTTTGCCATACACGTTGAAAGACGATCAAGGGCGAGTGGTTTCCTATGAAAAACATTTGCTGTCGATGAAAGATAACGATCAGACTGCCAACCTCGGCTCGCTGATTGATGCTGGCGTGCGCTCCTTCAAGATTGAAGGGCGTTACAAAGATATGAGTTACGTGAAGAATATCACCGCACATTATCGCCAGATGCTGGATGCCATTATTGAAGAACGTGGCGATCTGGCGCGTGCGTCATCAGGTCGTACTGAACATTTCTTTGTCCCGTCGACGGAAAAGACTTTCCACCGAGGCAGCACAGACTACTTTGTTAACGCGCGTAAAGGCGATATTGGCGCGTTCGATTCACCGAAATTCATTGGCCTGCCGGTGGGCGAAGTATTGAAAGTAGCGAAAGATCATATTGATGTTGCCGTTACCGAGCCACTGGCAAATGGCGATGGCCTGAACGTGATGATTAAACGTGAAGTCGTCGGTTTTCGTGCGAATACGGTAGAGAAAACCGGAGAAAATCAGTACCGCGTCTGGCCCAATGAAATGCCAGCAGATTTGCACAAAATTCGCCCGCATCACCCACTAAACCGTAATCTTGATCATAACTGGCAGCAGGCACTGACAAAAACCTCCAGCGAACGTCGGGTGGCGGTAGACATTGAACTGGGCGGCTGGCAGGAACAACTGATTCTGACCCTCACCAGTGAAGAGGGTGTCAGCATCACGCATACGCTGGACGGGCAGTTCGACGAAGCCAATAACGCCGAAAAAGCAATGAACAATCTGAAGGATGGTCTGGCAAAACTGGGGCAAACCATCTATTACGCCCGCAATGTGCAAATTAATTTGCCGGGGGCGCTGTTTGTACCAAACAGTCTGTTAAACCAGTTCCGCCGTGAAGCCGCCGATATGCTTGATGCTGCGCGTCTTGCCAGTTACCAGCGCGGCAGCCGTAAACCGATTGCTGATCCTGCGCCGGTTTATCCGCAAACGCATTTGAGTTTCCTCGCGAACGTTTACAACCAGAAAGCGCGTGAATTTTATCATCGCTATGGTGTGCAACTGATTGATGCGGCGTATGAAGCGCATGAAGAGAAGGGGGAAGTGCCGGTAATGATCACCAAGCATTGTCTGCGCTTTGCCTTCAATCTGTGTCCGAAACAGGCAAAAGGTAACATCAAAAGCTGGAAGGCGACGCCAATGCAACTGGTTAATGGCGATGAAGTATTAACGCTAAAGTTCGATTGTCGCCCATGTGAGATGCACGTCATAGGCAAAATCAAAAATCACATACTGAAAATGCCGTTACCGGGAAGCGTAGTGGCATCCGTTAGTCCGGATGATCTGCTGAAAACATTGCCGAAGCGAAAAGGGTAAAACGCCAGTTTTCTGGTTACTCACAACTTATTGAATCTGCATGATCTTGTCGGCCGGGTAAGGCGTCACGCCGCATCCGGCAATAAATAAATGACTCAACGTTGTCCCGCTTCTGGTTTGCGCGATTTTTGCCAGTAAAAATGCTCGCGCAAACCTTCCGCCGACTCTTCCGCCACGGCACGCAATTCATCGCTGTCCGCTTCATGACGCAGCTGATGATCCACATTCTTTACCCACATAAATTCATGTCCTTTGTGCCCTGCCATGAGTTGTCCTGAGAACAGTGCACACGTTAATAAGACAACCGATAAAGCCTTCGAAAACATCCCGCCACCTTTTTCTGACCTTTTGCCGCTATGATGCCGATCGTTTCTTGAGGTTATTATTCAGTTTTGCAAATTAGCGCAAAGAAATTCTGGAATCTTCCTTCCTGATTTTGCATTGCATTCTGCCGTTGCGGCGATTTAGTGCTATTTTCGAGCACATTACACACGGAGGTAAACTTCGCCATTAAATAGTCACGATCACTTTATTGAAGTGCCTTTGAGCGTCGCCTCTAAGGTATTGCTGTTAAATGCTTTTTTACAGTCAGAAATCACTCAGCAAGAGTTAGCCAGGCGAATTGGCAAACCTAAACAGGAAATTACGCGCTTATTTAACTTGCACCATGCGACAAAAATCGACGCCGTCCAGCTTGCGGCTAAGGCGCTTGGCAAAGAGTTATCGCTGGTGATGGTTTGATAACAGTTAATGAAAAGTTGTCATTTTTAACAACTGATATAGACTGCCGAATCACCTGCACATAATAACGATTCGATAATGAAAAAATACCAGCAGCTTGCAGAACAATTACGCGAGCAGATTGCGTCGGGTATCTGGCAACCCGGAGATCGTTTGCCTTCGTTGCGTGACCAGGTGGCGCTTTCTGGCATGAGCTTTATGACTGTCAGCCATGCCTATCAGTTGCTCGAAAGTCAGGGATATATTATCGCGCGACCGCAATCGGGTTATTACGTTGCGCCACAGGCAATAAAAATGCCGAAAGCGACAGTCATTCCAGTCACTCGAGATGAAGCAGTCGATATCAACACCTATATTTTTGATATGTTGCAGGCCAGTCGCGATCCGTCGGTAGTTCCGTTTGCCTCGGCCTTTCCCGACCCGCGACTTTTCCCCCTCCAACAACTAAACCGCTCGCTGGCGCAGGTAAGCAAAACCGCCACGGCGATGAGCGTGATTGAAAACTTACCGCCAGGAAACGCAGAACTGCGTCAGGCTATTGCTCGTCGCTATGCCTTACAGGGCATCACTATTTCTCCTGATGAAATTGTCATTACCGCCGGGGCGTTAGAGGCATTAAACCTCAGTTTACAAGCGGTAACGGAACCAGGCGATTGGGTGATAGTAGAGAATCCTTGTTTCTACGGCGCGTTGCAGGCGCTGGAGCGGTTACGGCTGAAGGCGTTATCGGTGGCGACGGATGTGAACGAAGGGATCGACCTTCAGGCGCTGGAACTGGCGTTGCAGGAGTATCCGGTGAAAGCGTGCTGGCTGATGACTAATAGCCAGAATCCGCTCGGTTTTACCTTAACGCCGCAGAAAAAAGCGCGGCTGGTAGCGTTGCTCAATCAGTACAACGTAACGCTGATTGAAGATGACGTTTACAGCGAACTTTATTTTGGACGGGAAAAACCGCTGCCTGCGAAAGCGTGGGATCGCCATGATGGCGTTTTGCATTGCTCTTCGTTTTCGAAATGTCTGGTGCCTGGTTTTCGTATTGGTTGGGTCGCCGCTGGAAAACATGCACGCAAAATTCAACGCTTGCAGTTGATGAGTACGCTTTCGACCAGTTCACCGATGCAGCTTGCGCTGGTGGATTACCTTTCCACGCGCCGATACGACGCCCATCTTCGTCGCCTGCGTCGCCAGCTTGCGGAACGTAAACAACGTGCCTGGCAGGCACTGCTGCGTTATCTGCCTGCGGAAGTGAAAATTCATCATAATGACAGCGGTTATTTTCTCTGGCTGGAACTCCCCGCGCCGTTAGATGCGGGCGAATTAAGCCTGGCAGCACTGACGCATCATATCAGTATTGCGCCGGGTAAAATGTTTTCTACCGGTGAAAACTGGTCACGTTTTTTTCGTTTTAATACTGCATGGCAGTGGGGCGAGCGTGAAGAACAGGCGGTTAAACAATTAGGCAAACTTATTCAAGAACGGCTGTAATAGCGTTTAATTTAATTCCTCTTAGGTTGGGTAATATGAATTTCGAATAGCAGTCATATTTCCTAACCCCTTGTCTATACTCCAGAAGATAACCTCACAGACGGCATAATGCGCGGTAGCTCACAACCTGATTAAATTTTCTCAGGGGCGAAGGTGTGCCTGCAAGCCGCCGTCTATGGTTAAACAAGGAGATATTTTTACGGCACGGCGGCTGAACAATTAATTACGACAGGAGTAAGACCTTATGAGCAAGACATTTGCCCGCAGCAGCCTGTGTGCGCTCACCATGACAATAATGACCGCTCACGCCGCCGAACCGCCTACCAATTTAGATAAACCGGAAGGGCGACTGGATATTATCGCCTGGCCGGGATACATCGAACGCGGACAAACTGATAAACAATACGACTGGGTAACGCAATTCGAAAAAGAGACAGGCTGCGCGGTGAATGTGAAAACCGCCGCGACTTCTGATGAAATGGTCAGTCTGATGACCAAAGGGGGTTACGATCTGGTTACAGCATCCGGCGATGCCTCGCTGCGCCTGATTATGGGCAAACGCGTGCAGCCGATTAATACCGCATTGATTCCCAACTGGAAAGCGCTCGATCCGCGCGTGGTTAAAGGCGACTGGTTTAACGTTGGCGGCAAAGTTTACGGCACTCCTTACCAATGGGGGCCGAACCTGCTGATGTACAACACGAAAACCTTCCCGACGCCGCCGGATAGCTGGCAAGTGGTTTTTGTTGCGCAGAATCTGCCGGACGGTAAGAGCAATAAAGGCCGCGTTCAGGCTTATGATGGCCCTATTTATATTGCGGATGCTGCGTTGTTCGTTAAAGCCACTCAGCCGCAGTTGGGCATCAGCGATCCGTATCAACTCACCGAAGAACAGTACCAGGCGGTGCTGAAAGTGCTGCGCGATCAACATAGTTTGATCCATCGCTACTGGCATGACACTACCGTGCAAATGAGCGATTTCAAAAACGAGGGTGTGGTTGCTTCCAGTGCATGGCCCTATCAGGCCAACGCCCTGAAAGCCGAAGGCCAGCCTGTCGCTACCGTTTTCCCGAAGGAGGGCGTTACCGGTTGGGCTGACACCACCATGCTACATAGCGAAGCGAAACATCCGGTTTGCGCCTACAAATGGATGAACTGGTCATTAACGCCAAAAGTGCAGGGCGATGTGGCGGCCTGGTTTGGCTCGTTACCGGTAGTGCCGGAAGGGTGTAAAGCCAGTCCGTTATTAGGCGAAAAAGGTTGTGAAACAAACGGTTTTAACTATTTCGATAAAATCGCCTTCTGGAAAACGCCTATAGCAGAAGGGGGCAAGTTTGTTCCCTACAGTCGCTGGACGCAGGATTACATTGCCATTATGGGCGGTCGCTAACTTCGCTGGGGTGTTTTATGACGTACGCAGTGGAGTTTGACAACGTCTCGCGACTGTATGGTGATGTGCGCGCGGTAGATGGCGTCAGTATTGCGATAAAAGATGGTGAGTTTTTCTCAATGCTGGGGCCGTCTGGCTCCGGCAAAACCACCTGCCTGCGCCTGATTGCTGGATTCGAACAGCTTTCCGGCGGGACTATATCTATCTTTGGTAAACCCGCCAGCAATCTGCCACCGTGGGAGCGGGACGTGAATACCGTTTTCCAGGACTACGCGCTTTTTCCGCATATGTCGATTCTTGACAACGTGGCCTATGGGCTGATGGTCAAAGGGGTGGATAAAAAACAGCGACACGTAATGGCGCAAGAGGCGCTGGAGAAAGTGGCGCTCGGATTTGTACAGCAACGTAAACCGTCACAACTTTCTGGTGGTCAGCGTCAGCGGGTTGCCATTGCCAGAGCGTTAGTGAATGAACCGCGCGTATTGCTGCTGGATGAACCGCTCGGCGCACTGGATCTTAAGCTGCGTGAGCAGATGCAACTGGAGCTAAAAAAGCTACAACAGTCTCTTGGCATCACCTTTATTTTCGTCACCCACGATCAGGGCGAGGCATTATCGATGTCCGATCGTGTTGCGGTATTCAATAACGGTCGCATTGAGCAGGTCGATTCCCCGCGCGATCTCTATATGCGTCCGCGCACGCCGTTTGTTGCGGGATTCGTCGGGACATCCAACGTTTTTGAGCCGCTAATGGCCGAGAATCTTTGCGGCATGATAGGCAGTTTTGCCCTGAGACCGGAACATATCCGCCTCAACACCCCCGGCGAAGTGCAAGTTAATGGCACGATCCAGGCGGTGCAGTATCAGGGCGCGGCGACCCGTTTTGAACTGAGACTGAATGGCGGTGAAAAACTGCTGGTGAGTCAGGCCAATATGACAGGCGAAGAACTGCCTGCCACGCTCACGCCCGGACAACAGGTGATGGTTTCCTGGTCGCGCGATGTGATGGTGCCGCTGGTTGAGGAGAGGTGAATGGCGATGAACGTATTGCAATCACCTGCGCGCCCAGGGTTGGGTAAGGTGTCAGGTTTCTTCTGGCGGAAACCGGGACTGGGGCTGTTTTTGCTGCTGCTTGGTCCGCTGATGTGGTTTGGCATTGTCTATTTTGGTTCACTCCTGACGTTGTTATGGCAGGGCTTTTATACCTTTGACGATTTCACTATGTCGGTAACGCCTGAACTGACGCTGGCGAATATCCGTGCGCTGTTTAATCCGGCGAATTACGACATCATCCTCCGCACGCTAACCATGGCTGTGGCTGTCACTATCACCAGCGCCATTCTGGCTTTTCCGATGGCGTGGTATATGGCGCGCTATACCAGCGGGAAAATGAAAGCGTTCTTCTATATTGCGGTGATGCTGCCAATGTGGGCAAGCTACATTGTTAAAGCTTATGCCTGGACATTATTGCTGGCAAAAGATGGCGTGGCGCAGTGGTTTTTACAACATCTGGGGCTGGAACCACTGCTGACAGCGTTCCTTACATTACCAGCGGTGGGCGGTAACACGTTGTCAACTTCCGGGCTGGGGCGCTTTCTGGTGTTTCTCTATATCTGGCTGCCGTTCATGATCCTGCCGGTGCAGGCAGCGCTGGAGCGTTTGCCGCCGTCATTGTTGCAGGCGTCGGCTGATCTTGGCGCGCGTCCACGGCAAACCTTTCGCTATGTGGTGCTGCCGCTGGCGATCCCGGGTATTGCCGCTGGCTCTATCTTTACCTTCTCGCTCACGCTGGGCGATTTTATCGTCCCACAACTGGTTGGCCCTCCGGGGTATTTTATTGGCAATATGGTCTACTCTCAGCAAGGGGCGATTGGCAATATGCCGATGGCGGCGGCTTTTACTCTGGTGCCGATTGTTCTCATCGCACTGTACCTGGCGTTCGTGAAACGTCTGGGAGCATTCGATGCACTCTGAACGCGCACCGTTTTTCCTTAAACTGGCGGCCTGGGGCGGCGTGGTTTTCCTTCATTTTCCCATCCTGATTATCGCCGCCTATGCTTTTAATACCGAAGATGCAGCGTTTAGTTTTCCACCGCAAGGCCTGACGCTGCGCTGGTTTAGCGTGGCAGCACAGCGTAGCGATATTCTTGATGCTGTGACACTGTCACTTAAAGTGGCGGCGCTGGCGACATTAATTGCGCTGGTATTAGGGACACTGGCCGCTGCTGCGCTGTGGCGTCGGGACTTTTTCGGTAAAAGCGCCATTTCATTGTTATTGCTGCTGCCCATTGCGCTGCCGGGCATTGTCACTGGTCTGGCGCTATTAACCGCCTTTAAAACCATCAATCTGGAGCCGGGATTTTTCACCATCGTGGTCGGTCATGCGACTTTTTGCGTAGTGGTGGTGTTTAACAATGTCATCGCCCGTTTTCGCCGCACCTCCTGGAGTCTGGTTGAGGCGTCAATGGATCTTGGGGCCAATGGCTGGCAAACCTTCCGCTACGTGGTGTTGCCGAATCTCAGTTCGGCGCTTCTGGCAGGAGGAATGCTGGCGTTTGCTTTGTCGTTCGATGAAATCATCGTGACGACTTTTACGGCAGGTCATGAACGAACGTTACCGTTGTGGTTGCTCAATCAGCTTGGGCGACCACGTGATGTACCGGTAACCAACGTGGTGGCACTGCTGGTTATGTTGGTAACAACCTTGCCGATCCTGGGGGCCTGGTGGCTAACCCGCGAAGGCGACAATGGTCAATAACCACTGATACAGGAATATGCTATGCAACATAAGTTACTGATTAACGGAGAACTGGTTAGCGGCGAAGGGGAAAAACAGCCTGTCTATAATCCGGCAACGGGGGACGTTTTACTGGAGATTGCCGAGGCATCCGCAGAGCAGGTGGATGCTGCTGTTCGCGCGGCAGATGCAGCATTTGCCGAATGGGGGCAAACCACGCCGAAAGCGCGTGCGGAATGCCTGCTGAAACTGGCCGATGTTATTGAAGAAAATGGTCAGGTTTTTGCCGAACTGGAGTCCCGTAATTGTGGCAAACCGCTGCATAGTGCGTTCAATGATGAAATTCCGGCGATTGTCGATGTCTTTCGCTTTTTCGCCGGGGCGGCGCGCTGCCTCAATGGTCTGGCGGCCGGCGAATACCTTGAAGGTCATACTTCAATGATCCGTCGGGATCCGTTGGGGGTCGTGGCTTCTATCGCACCGTGGAATTATCCGCTGATGATGGCCGCGTGGAAACTGGCTCCGGCGCTAGCGGCAGGGAACTGCGTAGTGCTTAAACCATCAGAAATTACGCCGCTGACAGCGTTGAAGCTGGCTGAACTGGCGAAAGATATCTTCCCGGCTGGCGTGATTAATGTGCTGTTTGGCAGAGGCAAAACAGTGGGCGATCCGCTGACCGGACATCCCAAAGTGCGGATGGTGTCGCTGACGGGCTCTATCGCCACCGGCGAGCACATCATCAGCCATACAGCGCCGTCTATTAAGCGTACTCATATGGAACTTGGTGGCAAAGCGCCAGTGATTGTTTTTGATGATGCTGATATTGAAGCAGTGGTCGAAGGTGTTCGTACTTTTGGCTATTACAATGCCGGACAGGATTGTACTGCGGCTTGTCGGATCTACGCGCAAAAAGGTATTTACGATACGCTGGTGGAAAAACTCGGTGCTGCAGTGGCAACGTTAAAATCGGGTGCGCCGGATGACGAGTCCACAGAGCTTGGACCGTTAAGTTCGCTGGCACATCTCGAACGTGTCAGCAAGGCGGTAGAAGAGGCGAAAGAGACAGGGCACATCAAAGTGATCACCGGTGGTGAAAAGCGCAAGGGTAATGGTTATTACTATGCGCCTACGCTGCTGGCTGGCGCGTTACAGGACGATGCCATCGTGCAAAAAGAGGTATTTGGTCCGGTGGTGAGCGTGACGGCCTTTGACAATGAAGAACAGGTGGTGAACTGGGCGAATGACAGCCAGTACGGGCTTGCATCTTCGGTATGGACTAAAGATGTGGGCAGGGCGCATCGTGTCAGTGCACGGCTGCAATATGGTTGTACCTGGGTCAATACCCATTTCATGCTGGTAAGTGAAATGCCGCACGGTGGACAGAAACTTTCTGGTTACGGCAAGGATATGTCACTTTATGGGCTGGAGGATTACACCGTCGTCCGCCACGTCATGGTTAAGCATTAAGGATAATATTGCAGATCGTAAGAGTATGAGAAGATCTTGCGTACTGTCAGAGAGTTGATTTCTCTGACAGTACGTGCTGCGTGCAAAATCACTACATCAAATAAACCAGCCAAATCTCATAGAGATAAGAGTAAACAAACCAACAGCAGCAAAGACATTTATCAGTACTACAGTTCTACTGGAAACATTCATTTTTGCCACCTTTTATCATTGCCCCTATGTGTATAGTACGGGTTAAGAAAATCCGCAATAATACTCATTCTGAAGATGGATAAGGGCAAGTTGCTGTTTGATGATTTTTTCTCAAACTGGTGAAAAAACTTGATGCACGTCAAAAAATGACGCATATTTGCGCGCGTTTTATTCATCTGGCTGGACGCCCGTACATGTCTCTCTATCAACACATGCTTGTTTTTTATGCGGTTATGGCAGCAATCGCATTTCTTATCACCTGGTTTCTTTCTCACGATAAGAAACGCATCCGTTTCTTAAGCGCCTTTCTGGTGGGGGCAACATGGCCGATGAGTTTCCCGGTGGCGCTGTTGTTTTCACTGTTTTAAATCTTACGCACTGGCTTGACGGCACCACGCAGACTTATATCATTTGGATGAATCGATAAATTTCACAAGTGGCTAAGGAGAAAGTATGTCGCATCTGGATGAAGTCATCACGCGCGTGGATGCCGCGATTGAAGAGAGCGTCATTGCCCATATGAACGAATTATTAATCGCCCTGAGCGATGACGCGGAGTTAAGTCGGGAAGATCGCTACGCCCAGCAGCATCGTCTGCGCACAGCAATCGCCCATCACGGTCGCAAGCATAAAGAAGATATGGAAGCGCGCCACGAACAGTTAACCAAAGGCGGCACCATCCTCTGATTAAAATGTGCGCCTGGCCACCAGCCAGGCACCAACCACAAGTAAAATTGCGCCACAAATTGGGCCGATCAACGCCCGTAGTGGTACGCCATGACTGCGGAAGATATCCAGCACCAGACCGCCAATTAGCTGGCTGGCGACCAGTACTGCAATAGTTGTCGCCGCTCCCAAATTCTGATATCCGCTGATACTGGCGAAGACAAAAAAAGATCCCAGCAAGCCGGGTATAAGTGTCCACCAGCGTACGCTGGACACCAGTTCGCCAAACCCCGCCATGCCTTGTTTAAACCATAAAATAGAAACAAAGAGCACAATCCCTACCAGTGAGTTCAGCAACATGGCGATGAGAATGGTAGAGGAGGTCTGGGTGATGCGCACCATTAGCGTGTTCTGGACGACCAGACCAATCCCTGCGGCAATCAAAAAGGCAAGGGTAAGCGACTGATTCATCAGATTGCGTCCGGTTCACTGCGTTCGTCGAGTTGCAACTGCATAAATGTCAGATCCAGCCAGCGCCCAAATTTAGTGCCCACCTGCGGCATTTGTGCGGTGATGACAAATCCCAGCGACTGGTGCAGATGCAGCGAAGCCTGATTTTGCGATTCGATCCCGGCGACCATGACATGCTTCCCGCAATCCCGCGCTTCATCAATCAATCGGCTTAACAATTTACGCCCAAGACCTTTGCCCTGATGATCGGGATGGACATAAACCGAATGCTCCACGGTATGGCGAAAACCATCGAAACTACGCCAGTCGCCAAACGAGGCATATCCCGTCACTACGCCATCTTCTTCACTCACCAGCACCGGATAACCTGCTATGGTCCGCGCTTCAAACCAGGCAATGCGGTTATCTGCATCCACCGTTTGGTCATTCCAGATAGCCGCCGTATACAACACGGCGTGGTTATAAATTTCCGCAATGGCAGCACAGTCGGCTTTGCGGGCAAAACGGATGGACATGTTTGGCCTCGATTAAATAATGATGATGACGTTATCAATACTATCGAAAACAGCCCGAAGCAACGGATTCCTCGATGAAATTATTGCGTGTTGCAGAGGGGATGTGACGACTGCAAACAAAACCAATCCTGCGAGCCTGCTACTATTGATGGATTCATGCCAAAAGCACAGGAGAGCATTATGGGGCAACAAAAGCAGCGTAACCGCCGTTGGGTTCTGGCCTCGCGTCCGCATGGCGCGCCGGTTCCGGAGAATTTTCGTCTTGAAGAAGATGATGTCGCCACACCGGGTGAAGGACAGGTATTACTGCGCACAGTTTATTTGTCACTGGACCCGTATATGCGTGGACGTATGAGCGATGAGCCATCTTATTCACCGCCGGTTGACATTGACGGCGTGATGGTCGGCGGTACGGTGAGCCGTGTCGTGGAGTCAAATCATCCTGATTACCAGCCTGGTGACTGGGTGCTGGGCTACAGTGGATGGCAGGACTATGACATATCCAGTGGTGATGATTTGGTGAAACTTGGCGATCATCCGCAAAATCCATCGTGGTCGCTGGGTGTGCTGGGGATGCCAGGCTTTACCGCTTATATGGGCCTGCTGGATATCGGTCAGCCCAAAGAAGGCGAAACGTTGGTGGTAGCTGCAGCGACAGGACCAGTGGGGGCGACGGTGGGGCAAATCGGCAAACTTAAAGGTTGCAGAGTGGTGGGGGTAGCTGGTGGCGCGGAAAAATGCCGCCATGCTACCGAGGTGTTGGGCTTCGATGTCTGCCTTGACCATCACGCGGATGATTTTGCCGAGCAACTGGCGAAAGCGTGCCCAAAAGGTATCGATATTTATTATGAAAACGTTGGCGGTAAGGTATTTGATGCGGTGCTACCGTTACTCAATACATCCGCGCGCATTCCCGTCTGCGGCTTAGTGAGCAGCTATAACGCTACAGAGCTACCACCCGGTCCGGATCGTTTACCCCTGTTGATGGCAACGGTGCTGAAAAAACGCATTCGCTTGCAAGGGTTTATTATTGGTCAGGATTATGGTCACCGTATCCATGAGTTTCAGCAGGAGATGGGACAATGGGTGAAAGAGGGGAAAATTCACTATCGTGAACAAATTACCAACGGTTTGGAGAACGCCCCACAGACGTTTATCGGGCTGCTGAAGGGTAAAAACTTTGGCAAAGTGGTGATCCGCGTGGCGGATGATGATTAAAGTTTCAACGGCGGCGTAAGGCCGCCATAAAAATCCAGGCAAAAAGCTTATTTTCAGCTTTAATTAACTGACCACATCATTGTTCTGCTGCTAATAACTACAAAGGTGAGTGGCTTATGATTATTCATTTTAACACACCAGGTGAACGCCTTCTGCTATGCAGGCAGGGTCGGAAAGAAAACACGCGAAGGAAGTAAAATGCCTGGAACGGAAAAAATGAAACATGTCAGTTTGACTATGCAGGTTGAGAACGACCTGAAACATCAACTAAGTATTGGCGCACTAAAACCTGGCGCACGCCTGATTACTAAAAATCTGGCGGAGCAATTAGGTATGAGTATTACACCTGTGCGTGAAGCATTATTACGTCTGGTTTCGGTGAATGCGCTTTCTGTCGCACCAGCGCAAGCATTTACAGTTCCGGAAGTGGGGAAACGTCAATTAGACGAAATCAATCGGATCCGCTACGAACTGGAATTAATGGCAGTTGCTCTGGCTGTAGAAAACCTCTCCTCGCAAGATATAGCGGAACTTCAGAAATTGCTCGATAAATTACAGCAGGCGCAAGAAAAGGGCGACATGGAACAAATCATTAATGCGAACAGGTTATTTCGCTTAGCGATTTATCATCGTTCAAATATGCCCATCCTGTGTGAGATGATTGAGCAACTGTGGGTCAGGATGGGACCTGGTTTACATTATCTTTATGAAGCGATTAATCCAGCGGAATTACAGGATCGTATAGAAAGCTATCATGAACTACTCGCCGCGTTGAAAGTAAAAGACAAAGAGCGATGCAGACATTGTCTTGCTGAAATTATGCAACAAAATGTTGCTATGTTATACCAGCAATATAATCGTTAAATTAAATGCCCGGCAAATACCGGGCATCAAGATAATCACTCAAATCGCCACGCAACATTCACGCCAATACCATAATTTCGCCCGGGCGCAGGTTCGTAATATCGCCCGTTCGACTCATTGACAATGACAGAACCAACGTATTCTTTATCGAATAAATTGTCGACACGGCCAAATAAATCCACAGTTAAATTGTGGTAATTGTATTTATACCCCGTGAATAAGCCGACGAGTGTATAAGAAGGCGCTTTGGCCGTATTTTCATCATCGGCCATAATATCGCCCATATAACGCGCTTCCGTGCCTGCATACCAGCCATCTTCCGGTACATAACCTATCGACGCAAAGCCCATATTACGGGCGATCCCCGGCATCCGGTTACCGTTACAATCCTGTTCATTGCAAACATTGCTGCGATAGGTCGCATCAAGCCAGGTCCAGGACGCTTTTACGCGAAAATCTCCCGCGAAACGTTGATCCCATGCCAGTTCAGCACCTTGACGACGGGTCTTTCCGGCATTTTTATAAGTCGTACGTCCACCGCTACTGCTATCGACAACAATTTCATCATCGGTGTCGGTCTGGAACAATGCGAGACTAAGCAGCCCATCACTAATGCGTGTTTTACTGCCGATCTCAATTGTATCGTTGGTGGATGGTTTTAAACCAAAGTTCATACCGCTTTGACCGTCAGCACGATAAGACAGCTCATTAATCGTCGGCGTTTCAAAACCACGCCCGGCTGCCAGATAGATATTCCAGGCATCGGTCATTGCATATTTTAACGATCCGGCTGGTAGCCATTTGTGATAACTGGCATCACCACTGTCATCGCCGTTACCCGGAGTAACGTAATGATCGTTGGAATCAAACCATACGGAGCTGTAGCGCACACCGGCATCCAACGAAAGTTTTTCCGTCAGCTGCCACTGCGTTTGTAAATAAGGATCGACGTTCCACATCAGATTGCGTTCGTCGCGGCGCAACTCACCTTTTTGCCCGTACTCCGGCACACCGCTGTTCAGGCGGAAGTTGTTGTAGCCTTTACGGTTTTCACTCATGTTTTCGTAGTTCAGGCCGGTAGTGAACGTGACCGGAACACCCAGTTCGCCACGGTGTGTCCAGCGGCTGTCTATCCCCTGATAATGGCGTTGTAGAGTAATCACACCGCCCGCATGCGATGGGTTAAGTTGCGGGGCCATTGGGATTGACTGGTACTGGGTCGTTTCTCGTTCTCCGGCATACATCATCACACTCATATCATCTTGCGCGCTTAGGCTACGTTCATAGCGCAACCCAGCCTGAGTTTGCTTGATGGTTTTACGCGTGTCGTACTGTTCTGCACGAGGTGCTTGTTGTGGATTCGCCTTCCATTCTGCTTCGGTTAGCCCACCTGGATCATCTGCTTTGATATCCACACTATTGAAAATCAGGCTTAATTTGCTGGCGTCATCAATGCGTACACCCAGTTTGGCATTGGCTAAATTTTTCTGTGCGCCACTATGGTCACGATATCCGTGGGTCGTAAAACGCGTGGTTGAGACGGTGTAATCGACATCACCAGGTTGTGTACCGTCGCCCGTTGCGCCCGTTGCTTTCAGCCCATAGCGCCAGCTACCAAAACTGCCGTAGTAACTACTGGCTTCAATGGTTGGTGGCTGTTGCCCGGTCTGGGTGGTGACATTCATTACACCGCCAGACGCGTTGCCATACAGGGCAGAAAAGGGGCCACGCAGCACTTCCACATTTTGTACACTGCTTAAATCGATGTTGGATGTTTGCCCTTGTCCGTCGGGCATCGTGGCGGGAATACCGTCCACATACAGGCGAATACCGCGAATACCGTAAGTGGAACGGGAACCAAATCCGCGAATCGACAGCTGTAAATCTTGCGCATAGTTCTGCCGGTTTTGTACCTGCAAACCAGGCACGCCAGTCAGTGATTCAGACAAGTTAATGCGCGGTGTTGCCAGGCGCATCTCCTCGCCATCCACCACGCTCACGGCTGCTGGGGTATCCAGTTCTGAAACCACCTGCGGCGCGGCACTGACAATCATAGTCTGTTCATCAGCGGCAAAAACAACGGGGGAAAGGACAAGCAGTGCGGGCAAAACGGTCTGTCGGACGGAAAAAATCTTCATGAAAAAAGCCAGGTTAAGAATGGGAAAACGCCGTCATGGTAATGGAATTGTAAATTTATGGAAAATGAAACGGCACAATACGTTAAGTAATTGAGAAAATTGTAGTCGTAACGGCAAGAAATGCTCCACATTTGAGAAAATAATGATTACCATTCCCATTTATAACAAGAGCGTAACGATGATTACGCTTAGCGAAGCATTGTGAAGCAGCAAAAATATCGGTTCATCAAAGGGAGTCGTCATGCATTTACGTCATCTGTTTTCATCGCGCCTGCGTGGTTCATTACTGTTAGGTTCATTGCTTGTTGCTTCATCATTCAGTACGCAGGCCGCAGAAGAAATGCTGCGTAAAGCGGTAGGTAAAGGTGCCTACGAAATGGCTTATAGCCAGCAAGAAAACGCGCTGTGGCTCGCCACTTCGCAAAGCCGCAAACTGGATAAAGGTGGCGTGGTTTATCGTCTTGATCCGGTCACTCTGGAAGTGACCCAGGCGATCCATAACGATCTCAAGCCGTTTGGTGCCACCATCAATAACACGACTCAGACGTTGTGGTTTGGTAACACCGTAAACAGCGCGGTCACGGCGATAGATGCCAAAACGGGCGAAGTGAAAGGCCGTCTGGTGCTGGATGATCGTAAGCGCACGGAAGAGGTGCGCCCGCTGCAACCGCGTGAGCTGGTAGCTGATGATGCCACGAACACCGTTTACATCAGTGGTATTGGTAAAGAGAGCGTGATTTGGGTCGTTGATGGCGAGAATATCAAACTGAAAACCGCCATCCAGAACACCGGTAAAATGAGTACCGGTCTGGCGCTGGATAGCAAAGGTAAACGTCTTTACACCACTAACGCTGACGGCGAATTGATTACCATCGACACCGCCGACAATAAAATCCTCAGCCGTAAAAAGCTGCTGGATGACGGCAAAGAGCACTTCTTTATCAACATTAGCCTTGATACCGCCAGGCAGCGTGCATTTATCACCGATTCTAAAGCCGCAGAAGTGTTAGTGGTCGATACCCGTAATGGCAATATTCTGGCGAAGGTTGCGGCACCGGAATCACTGGCTGTGCTGTTTAACCCAGCGCGTAATGAAGCCTACGTAACGCATCGTCAGGCAGGTAAAGTCAGTGTGATTGACGCGAAAAGCTATAAAGTGGTGAAAACGTTCGATACCCCGACTCATCCGAACAGCCTGGCGCTGTCTGCCGATGGCAAAACGCTGTATGTCAGTGTGAAACAAAAATCTACTAAACAGCAGGAAGCTACTCAGCCGGACGATGTGATTCGTATTGCGTTGTAATAGATATGGCGAGGGTGAAAACTGAGAGACTTGCCTGACTTTTATCACGCCGCATCCGGCACCCTCGTTTCTAATCTGAATTTGCCCGGCACATAGCCGGGCAATTTTGCAATTAACTCGCCGTCTCTGGCTTAAACACAATTTCCTGTTTTTCTTCATCTTCCTCGACGACTGGCGCAGTGCTGTGTATTTCTGCAACGCGTTTGCGTACACCAAACCAACCTACAACCAGCAGAATACCGATAATCGGCAGCGCAGCGATGGTATAAGTCCCGTTCGGGTAATCAAACGCCATCAGCACCAGGACGCTCAGTAAAAACAGTAATGTCAGCCACGACGTAAAGGGCGCACCTGGGAGTTTAAAACTGACATCCGCTGCTTTGCCTTCTTTAATCGCTTTACGTAGACGCATCTGGCAAACAATGATAAACGCCCATGAAGCGATGATTCCCAGCGACGCGAAATTCAACACAATTTCAAATACGCGCGACGGCACCAGATAGTTGAGGAATACGCCGACGACATACACAACTAGTGTCGCCAGAATCCCGGCATACGGCACATGCTGACGACTCATTTTCGCCATAAAACTCGGTGCGGAACCGCCCATCGCCATTGAGCGCAGAATACGTCCGGTGCAGTACAGACCTGAGTTCAGGCTGGAGAGGGCAGCGGTCAGCACCACAATGTTCATAATGCTGCCGATGTACGGCACACCCAGTTTAGAGAAAAACGTCACGAACGGACTTTGCCCCGCCTGATACGCGCTCCACGGTAATAACATAACCAGCAACACCACGGAGCCGACGTAAAACAGGCCAATACGCCAAATCACACTGTTAATGGCTTTAGGCACCATGGTCTGCGGATCTTTACATTCTCCGGCAGCTGTTCCAACCATTTCAATAGAGGCAAAAGCAAACACTACACCCTGAATCAACACCAAAGCAGGCAGTAAACCGTGGGGGAAGAAGCCGCCATTATCGGTAATTAAATGAAAGCCAGTGGTGTTGCCATCCAGCGGCTGACCGCTACCGAGGAACACTGTACCCACGACCAAAAAGGTCACGATGGCGAGCACTTTAATAAGCGCAAACCAGAACTCCATCTCCGCAAACCATTTCACACCAATCATATTCATGGTGCCAACGATGGTCAGCGCAGCGAGCGCAAAGACCCACTGCGGCACACCACCAAACGCGCCCCAGTAATGCATATACAGAGCGACGGCGGTGATATCGACAATCCCGGTCATCGCCCAGTTAATGAAGTACATCCAGCCTGCAACGTAAGCGGCTTTCTCTCCTAAAAACTCTCGGGCATAAGAAACAAAGCTGCCACTGGAAGGGCGATGTAACACCAGCTCACCCAATGCACGCAGAATAAAAAACGAAAACAAGCCACATATTAAATAAACCAGTGCCAGCGCAGGACCCGCCATTTGCAGTCGGGCTCCTGCACCTAAAAACAAGCCGGTGCCAATCGCGCCGCCGATGGCGATCATCTGTACCTGCCGATTGCCCATCGCTTTGTGATACCCCTCTTCGTGGGCATTAAGCCATCGGCGTTTCGCGGCGTGTTGATCTGAAGTGTCGGTGTCGTGTTTACTCATTGCTCTCCCTGATTGCTTTAATGAAAAAGTAATATAAGTTGCCGTGAACAATGTTTATTCATCCTGGCGATGACAAGATTCACCATTATTCTTTATGGGTATAACTGTCGGCGCAGAATCCTACCTTTTATCGTGTAACGATGCAAAATAATCCCGCTATAAATATGCGGGGATAAAGGCGGCCGGCAACAAAATAGCAACCTGATGAAATTATGACGGAAACAACCACTATTGGTTTGATGATACCCGACGGCAGTCCTACTCTTGCGCCACTCGTTCGTCGCTCTGAACGCCAGTGGTTGCAGTGGACACTGGCGTGGTTGGATCATTGAATAGTGAGGGGCTAGCACATGGCAGGTTTCAGGGGTAATACGCCAAATGCCGATACAATTGCTGATTAAATGAGCCAGTTGCCGACGTTACAGAAAAGGCTAAAAAATGTAAAAGGCATGTAGGGTGATAAACGCGCTATTGCCTGACAGGAGTTTCTGGAATTAGTCCTGTTCCATGGTCATTACAACGCTTAAAACATGACTTCAATATAATTAATGTGTATATCATTCTCGATATTAATTTATGAAGTGAATTTGATATATTCCGAATTCTTAATTTACATTACTAATGTATGGGGCATAACGTTAAGATTGCTATGTGCAGATTAAAATATCAGGGTGGGGCGGTAGCGTTTACAGATATTAATCAATTGATGGGAGTTATGATAACTGCGTAATCATTTGCATCGGTTATTGATATTGAAGATAGATTAATAAAAATGCTGAGAATTAAGGTTAAAAAATCATAACGGGAAACGTTGATAACTTGCTTTGATTTCATTTTCTATGAAGATGATGCCATCAATACTGCATAAAGTGGAAATGTTGAACATCAAAGAACGTTTGTGTTTTATCTGAAAGATATTATTTCCAGGGGAAAGGATATATCATTAAGGAGAATGACATCTGGTGAATTAACATTGGCCAGATCGATTTTTGAGAATACAATTGATTATAGCAAGGTATGGATCCACAATGAAAAATATTTGCCTGGTCAAGGGGAAAGAACAGCGATGACCCCAAACGGGGAAATGTATTATCCTGATGCTGTTTATAGTTCAGATTTTTCATCGCAAGCAATGCCTGGTGATCGTGAAACAGTTGCAGGTGCTTCTCACTTGTTTATTCATGAAACGATGCATGTTTGGCAATATCAGAAAGGGTATGCAGTTAAGTTGCGTGGTTTATTTTCCTGGGCGGCAAATTATCATTACGATCTTAATTTACAGTCAATTTCTTCTTATTCTATGGAACAACAAGCATCTATAGTTGCTGATTATTGGCTATTGATTAACTATGGATTGGTCGCTGATTTGGCAAATGTTAACTATGTAGGTGATACAACAGAATCAGTGAATACTCTATCGGAAAAATACAAGAAGGTGCTTAATTTATTTCCTGCTGGTGTCATATGAAGAGATTCTTTTTGTTATTCTTTTTATCGGGATGCACTGTTGGTGATTATGTTCGCCCATTGTTACCCGGTAATGTATATTTACAAGACGGGCGGGTTTGTTCAAAACCAGACGATGGGAATATTATTTCAAATTATATTTTATATGAAGGTAAATATGGCAATGCAATAAAATTGAAAAGAGTGACAGGTCAGTTCGATCCCGTATGTATTGACATAAGTGAGCTATCTTCAGATGTTATGTATATCGGGAAATATATGCTCTCTTCCGGAAGTACAAAGGAATATTATGGTTTTAGCATAATTAGAACCGGGGAACGTATTTTAAGACTTGATGATAATCATATCAAATAACAGGTTAAATAATTTTATTGGTTTTATTAATGTACTTTAGGTGAATGTTTCCACCAGGTTAACATGACGGTGCATTCTTCAAGGCATATATGGTTGATAGTATCTTCAGTAGCACGCATAAGTATTGAGATGTTTTATGCCAGCGACGAATATATTGCATATTTTATTCTCTGTAAGATTTCTTATTAGCACTTAGCCATTTCTAGTTAAAAGGATTAATTATGAGTTTTGCAGCTACAGATTATCCATCCGGCGCACTAACTGGATCGGGTACACATAACGTGACTTTGAGCGGCAGCGCAGTTCCTGATGGAATGTTACTGTTTGCAAGCTTAGGGGGTACAGAAACAGTAGGGGAACTATTTACTTATTCTATTAAATTAAAAACTCCTGACATCCTGAACCTGGGCTATGTTTCCCCCGCAGCCAACCTGCAGCTCAAACCGATGGTGGGCAAAGATCTGTGCGTCAATATCGAATTGGATGGCGGCGGAAAACGTTATATCAGCGGGCTGGTGACGGCGGCACGCGTGGCTGGTCATCAAGGACGTTCAGTGGTGTATGAACTGCGGATTGAACCGTGGTTAAAAATACTGACCCACACTAGTGACTACAAAGCGTTTCAAAATAAAAACGTGGTGGAGATCCTGGATGAGGTACTGGATGAGTACCCCTGGCCAGTGGAAAAACGACTGGTGGAAAATTATCCGACTCGCGCCTGGCAGGTGCAGTACGGTGAAACAGATTTCGATTTTATTCAGCGCCTGATGCAGGAGTGGGGTATCTACTGGTGGTTTGAGCACAACGAGAACAGTCACACGTTAGTGCTGGCTGATGCCATTAATGTCCACAAGGCGTGCGCAGATTCGCCACTGGTGTGTTATTACCAGAAAGGGCTGAAACTGGACAAGGAATTTATCCATACCATCACAGCAAATGAAAGCCTGCGCAGCGGACAGTGGGTACTAAATGATTTCGACTTTATGAAGCCGCGTTCACTGCTGAAGAGCACCGTGGCTAATCCGCGTGAAACTGGCCTTGCTGAATATGAGCACTACGAATGGCCGGGAGACTACTTCACAAAGAGTGAGGGTGAAATGCTGACACGCATTCGCATGGAAGAACAGCGTAGCCCCGGTAGTCGGGTACAGGGCAGCGGCAATATTCGTACCCTGATGACAGGTTTTACCTTCACCCTGGAAAACTATCCGACAGCCGAAGTGAACCGGGAATATCTGCTGGTTCAGACCACGCTATTTATACAGGACAATGCGCAACACAGCGGCCAGGAGCAGCATTTCTCTTACTCAACCAGCTTTGAACTGCATCCCACCAGCGAAGTTTACCGCCCGCAGCGAACCCTGAGCAAACCCCATACTAAAGGCCCGCAGAGCGCCATCGTCACCGGCCCGGCAGGGCAGGAAATCTGGACAGATAAATATGGCCGGGTGAAAGTTCAGTTTGGCTGGGATCGTTACGGTAAGAATGATGAAAACAGTTCCTGCTGGGTCCGTGTCAGTTATCCGTGGGCGGGTAAAGGATTCGGTGGCATTCAGATCCCGCGCATTGGTCAGGAAGTACTGGTGGATTTCAAAAACGGTGATCCGGATTTACCGATAATCGTTGGGCGTACCTACAATCAGGACACCATGCCACCGTGGGGACTACCGGGCGCAGCGACGCAAAGCGGGTTTTACAGCCACACTATCGGCGGCGGCCCGACCAATGCTAACGCCTTGCGTTTTGAGGATAAAACTGGCGGAGAAGAAATCTGGTTGCATGCCGAGAAAGATCAACGCATTGAAGTAAATAATAATGAAAGCCATTGGGTGGGCAATAATCGCCTTAAAGTCATTGATAAAACAGAAACTGCGATTATTGGTGAGAAACGTTCTCTAACAGTCCAGACGGATGATACCTCCCTTGCCGGACGAAATAAAACGATTCAGGCCGTACAGAATTTACGCCTTGCTGCGTGAGATTCCATTATTCTTAGCTGCGGAGAAACTATCCTGCAAATGACCAGTGACGGAATATTTAATATAACCTGTAAGAATTTTAATATTACCGCAACGGAAAATGGAAAGATAAATACACAATCAGGGCAGCTTGATTTAAATATTAATGACAGAGCGGCAGATATACCTCCGCCTGGAACATCGGAGAAAACAGCCCTTCAGTTGGCAATAGACGTCACCTTCATGACTAAAAAATAAATAAAAACCATCATTAAACAATTTATTAATTAACAAGGACTCATACCATTATGACGGAGTATTATCTCAATGAAACTGTTGTAACTTTCCCCGGGAATATTATTCAGGACAGTACGATTAATATGCTGCGTCTCAGCGATCCCGACGCTGCACTCATTATCAGCCGGGGCCAGATGCAGGAAGGAGACGAATTAGCCTCCCAGATTGAACAGCAAATGAAAAAACTGGAGAAACAGGTAAAGGATCTTCACTACACGCCCGTTCAGGTAACACGGGTAGGGATTAATGACGGTGAAGAAGGGCTGGAAATACAGAGTCAGTTTCTCCGGGGTAACGAGCAGGTGTACCAATGTCAGGTGGCATTTGTGTTGCCGGGTGAGCGGGTCATGATGGCCTTCACCTACGCCAGAACCACACCGCTGACCCCGGCAGATATGACGCGCTGGGCTGAAATTAAAAAGAATCTGCGCTTCAGGATACGGCAGGAAGCCGGGACGAATTAATCACACAGGGAACGGGACATGGAAGAGGCATTCTGGGCAGCAAGGCAGGGTGATGCCCTGCTGCATACGTCGTTTATGGCAGATGTGCTGGGGGCAGTTGTAGAGGTTGCCGCCACAGCCCTGGTGGATGTTCTGGTTGTCGGAACCATGGCGGCGCTGGGCGGAGTTGAAGTGGCAACGCTGGGCTGCTCAACCATTTTAGCGATCGGTATAGCAACAGCGGTATTTATGTCGTATCAGGGCTGGAATGACCGAATCAGTAGGGAAAGTGAGCAACTGGCGAACTGGCTTTTCCCGCCTCAGATTGAAGGTTACATCCTCACCGGCTCTGGCGACACATGGATCAACAGCAAACCTGCCGCGCGGGCCGCGGCGACTGCGGCATCGCGGCAGGACATTGAGGTGCAGGAGGCGCAGGCGAAGGCGGAACAGGAAGAAGCGCAGCGTCAGGAGGATGCCAGAACGTTCCTGGATGTGGCCGGGGAATATCTGGAAATGGCGGGGGCCATAGCCCTGGCGGTTAACCCGGTGACAGGGCCTGTGCTGATGTCCCGGGCGCTGCACGACCAGCTCAGTACGGAAGAAGGGCGTTCTGAAATGGTGGATGGCGTGACACATTTTGTGTCGGAACTATGGCAGCCCACCGTGGCCAGTGCGGCCCCGGGCTCCACCCCGACCCCTGACGATAAAATCGACTGCCATAAACATCCCTCCTCACTGACGCAGTTTCTCGCACAAAAAAAAGCCGCCTTTCTGGATGACCCCCTGGGAACGGCCCTTAACCTGTTGAGTCCGGGCGGTATGCTGGAAACCGCCTTTCAGGGAGTGAATGCGGTTATTGGCAGCATCAGTAATCTGTTCAAAGGCGATGATGAACCGCCCGCAGCGGAATATATCGCGGAAGGCGCGCGGGATGTGCGTATCAACAGCCAGCCGGCGGCCCGCAGCGGGGCACGCTGTACCTGCGAGGCCAGGGTGGTGAATGAGCCGGGGAACGGGGCGTTTGTGTCACCGGATGTCCGCATTGGCGGTCCGTTACTGGTGGTCAGGGATATCAGAAGCGGCAGGTCGCAGATAACCCTGGTGGCAACCGTGGCGCTGATGTTTCTTCGCCCGGGCAAAATGCTTTCTAAAATCGCCTGTTTTGCTGCCAGTGTCGGGATGGGGGTGATGACGCAGAAGGCCATCAGTGCCCTTCCGCATCCGGTCAATGCCGCCACCGGAGCCAAATATCTGGCGGATGACGATGACTTCGATTTCAGTCTGCCGGGCCACTTTCCGCTGGACTGGCAGCGCGTGTACAGCAGTCGTGACGACCGCACGGAAGGGATGTTCGGGCAGGGCTGGAGCGTGATGTATGAAGTCAGCCTCGAGCGCACGCCGGGTACTGCTGACGAAAACTGTATGACCTTTGTGTCGGGCATGGGACGACGCCTGGATATGGAGGCCGTGCTGCCGGGGAGCGGGTTTTACAGCCCCGGCGAAGGACTGGCAGTACGGCGGGGTGAGCAGGGGCACTGGCTTATCAGCAGCGATGACGGGCAGTTTTTTCTGTTTGAAGCCGACCCGCATCACCCGCAGCGCCAGCGGCTGAAAATGCTGGGCGACCGCAACAGCAACTGTCTGAATCTGTACTACGACGAGCTGGGGCGCATCACGCAAATCAGCGGTGAACAGCAGCGTCCGTGCATTCGTCTGCATTATGAACTGGCGGCGCATCCCCGGCGGGTGACACAGATTTATCAGCATTTCCCTGAGACGGCTCCTTTACTGCTGCGTCGTTACCGCTATGACGAGGCCGGCGACCTGAACGGCGTGTACGACAGCACGGGGCACCTGCTGCGTGAGTTTGCTTACGACGAAAACCACTGCATGACCCTGCACCGCCAGCCGGGCGGCGAAGGGTATTATTACCAGTGGGGCTGGTATGAAGGCCCGGATGACGCAGCGTGGCGGGTGACGGGGCACCACACGGACAGCGGTGAACAGTACCGGCTGGCGTGGAGCCTGGCGGCACGCAGGCTGTGCGTGACGGACGGGCTGGGGCGCACGCGTTATCATCAGTGGGATGCGCAGAACCAGGTGACGGCGTACCAGGACGAAGCCGGGCAGGTGACGACGTTCCGCTGGAGCGACGAAGAACGGCTGTTACTGGGAATGAGCGATGCGCAGGGCGGCAAATGGCGCTATGTGTATGACCGGCAGGGGCATATCACGGAGACGCACGACCCGCTGGGGCGGGTGGCACAGACACAGTGGCACCCGGTGTGGCACCAGCCGGAAACGGAGGTGGACGTGGCGGGGAACAGCTGGTGCTGTGAGTACGATGAACGCGGCAATCTTCTTGCGGTGACCGACCCGCTGCAGCAGAACACCCGGTATCAGTATGACCGCCACGGCCAGGTGGTGCAGATAACCGATGCCCGTGGGGGGAATAAATACCTTCAGTGGAACGAAGACGGGCAGCTCATGCGGCACACGGACTGTTCCGGCTCGCAGACGGCCTGGTTCTACGACGAACGCACGCGGCTTATCAGAATGACAGACGCGCAGAGCCACAGCACGCGCTACGGGTATGACGACAGCGGTCATCTGACGGAGGTGATACTGGCGGACGGCCGCACGGTGAATTACCAGTCGGACGCGGCGGGCAGGCTGGTGAAGTACACCAGCCCGATGGGGAGGATAACGCGCTGGCAGCGGGACGGGCAGGGCCGGGTGCGCAGCCGGACAGACGCGACGGGGCGCAGGACGGCGTTCGGGTACGATGCTTACGGGCGTCTGGTCACGCTCACGAACGAGAACGGAGAAAGCTACCGGTTCCGCCATGATGTGCTGGACCGTCTGGCGGAGCAGATAAATCCGGACGGCTGCCGCCAGGCGTACCGTTACAACGCGCTGAACGCGGTCACGGAAGTGGTGTTCACCGGGGACCGGGGCGGTGAAATCCGTCACCGGCTGGCGCGCGATGCGGCGGGCCGGCTCACGGCAAAGGAGACAGCCGATAACCGTACGGAATACGTCCATGATGCGGCAGACCAGCTACTGGAAATCCGCCGCCAGCGGCACGAAACTGACGCGCCGGAAGTTATCCGCTTCAGTTACGACAGACTGGGGCGGATGCTGACCGAGGAGACGGCGCAGGGCGTCCTGACCCATCAGTACGATGAACTGGGCAACCGGACAGCCACCACCTTTCCGGACGGCAGAACGCAGCGCCATCTGTACTACGGCAGCGGCCATCTCCAGCAGATAAATCTGGACCGGGAGGTCATCAGCGAGTTCACACGTGACGCCCTGCACCGGGAGGTGCTCAGAAGTCAGGGGCGACTGAGCACGCGGCAGCTTTACGACCCCGCCGGGCGGCTGAAGCGCAGGGAGACATACAGCGGGATGCGCGGGGTGGTACCGGAGACGTTCACGGACCGGCAGTACAGCTACAGCGGCGAGGATGAACTGCTGAAGACGCGGCACAGCCGGCGGGGGGAAACGGATTACTTCTACGACCCCACGGGGCGCATCACGGCGTGCCGCTCGGAGGATGAGGGGTATCTGGCGAGCTGGCAGTACGACGCGGCGGGAAACCTGCTGGGGAGGCGTGCGGGGGAAAGGGCCACGGCAGAAAACAGCGTTGTGCCGTTCAACCGGCTGATGTCTTACCGTGGTGTGCACTACCGTTACGACGAATTTGGCCGGACGGTGGAAAAGCAGGGCCGGAGCGGAGCGCAGAGTTACCGTTATGATGCGGAACACCGGATGGTGGAAGTGACGACAGCGCGGGGAACGTACCGGTATGTGTACGATGCGCTGGGGAGGCGGACGGAAAAACAGCACATCAGCCCTGACGGTAAACCGTATAACCGGACGACATTTTTATGGGACGGAATGCGGCTGGCGCAGGAGAGCAGGCCGGAGGGAACAGGCAGCCTGTATATCTACAGTGACCAGGGGAGTTATGAACCGCTGGCGCGGGTGGATAAGGCGGGCAAAGAGGGACCGAACCGGATACTGTATTTTCACACGGATGTGAACGGTGCGCCGGAAGAGATGACGGACAGTGACGGGAAAATCGTGTGGGAGACGGGGTATCAGGTCTGGGGTAACACGATACAGGAGAAGGACCACGGCGGGGTGGAGCAGAACCTGCGCTACCAGGGACAGTACCTCGACAGGGAAACAGGGCTGCATTACAATCTGCACAGGTACTATGATCCGGATGTCGGGCGGTTCATGGTAACGGACCCGATAGGGCTGAGAGGCGGGTTAAACTTATATCAGTATGCACCTAATCCACTGTCATGGATCGACCCACTTGGATTGTGTCCTAAATCTGACTTCAAATGGGGAAATCCAAAAAGTAAGCCTACATACGGTCACACCTTTTCTGAACACGGACAGAAAATGAAACCAAATCAGTTAATTGATCGTGCCAGAAATAAAGGTCATCAAGTTGGACAATATCTCGATGATAATTCTGCTGCTGATTTTATTGCTTCTGTTGCCAAAAAAGGACCAGGTGTGCATGATGTGCCATTGCCTACAAATATAAAAAGTCGAGGTTATTTACCTGATGGGACAGAGGTAGTTCCAGATATGGCAAGGGTTGTTGTAAAACCCGACGGTTCTGTACGTACATCGTTCCCATTCAATTCATCACACGACAACTAAAATAATGAAGGATATATATGAATGAAATAGATAAAATCTGTAGTGAACTTGGTGTGCCAGTGAGTGATAAGTTTACACAAGATTGGGCTTATGAACTGCCTGAAAAATATCGAACTAAAGAGTGGTTAAGTAAATATATTGCTGCATATTTAAATAATGGCTACTCACAAAAAGGGAAGGATGAATTAATGACTTTAGCCCTTGATGTCTGTAATGATTTATTATCTTCTGGAGTACCTCCTTCAGATAAAGTTATTGTAAAAGCACTCAACACTCTGCTTGATAATTATAAAAATCATATAGATCTTATTAATTACTGGGCCTTGGATGGCGAATCTTTAGAAGACAGTTTTGCATTAACTCCTGAAATAAGGGAATTAAAAAAAAAGATTGATTTAGGATTATAATATTATTAAGTTATCAAAAGCCGGGTAAGAAATTAAATCTTCCCGGCTTTTTATTATTTAACTCTCGTTCAGCACACTAAACATCCCGTTCCGCATCCCCTTAACAGACTGTTTAACCTGATAAAGTTCCCTGCGCAGTTCCCGTACTTCGTTGTTATCTGCAAGCAGGATCAGGCAGCCTTCCGAGATCTTGACGGTAACGCCCGTACCGATCTCAAATCCCGCTTCTCTCAGCCATTTGGCGATGATCTTGATCACCGGTGTGTCGCTGCGGTTGGGCAGATAACCCACGGTACAGCGGCGATGTGTTTTGGAAATAATATTTTTGTATTTAACCTGCTGATTAGATAGTAAAATAAACTTCGTGTAGATAGTTTATCTTTATCAGGGTGTGGCGGTAGCGTATGAACTATGACGTAATGGTTTTAGTGATTTATATACGAAACTGACAGTACGATCCGGACTTCGATTAGATTGCGTGATTTGACCCGATAGGGCTGAGAGGCGGGTTAAACTTATATCAGTATGCACCGAATCCGTTAAGTTGGATCGATCCTCTCGGACTTAATAATTGTGGTATCGCTGGCTCTGTTAAGTGGAAAAGCTTTAACCCGAACAAAAACCCTGTAACAGGTCAAACTGGATTACAATATCACTATGCAAAACATGGACACGAGTTTGGTAATATTACGCAAAATCAGTATATGGCAAAAGCTAAAGAATTTGCTTCAAAACCTTTAACCGAATCAATGCAAGAAGCAAAGGTAGGCAATTTTGTAATCAGACATGATAAAAGTACTGGTGAAATATTTGTAGGGCATATGGGGAAAAGAGAAATGAGGACTTATTATATAGATGATGGACGAAGTAAGACTCCATTTCAGGATGCAATTGACTTAGCTGGAGAAAAATAATGTATATAGAATTTCTTCATGCTGAGGTTATCAATTTTCTTTCCTCTTATTCATTATTTACTTTAAGTTCAGGCGACAGAGTTACTTTTTTGTATGAGAATGGACTAATAGACACTCCTGAATCATCCTTATCTAATAAGCAAATTTTTAATAACGATATTATTGATGCTTATAAATTATCTCCATTAGTAAGAAATAAGTATCTAGAAAATAAGGTTAAGGAAGTTACTGGGAATGAAATAAAAATCATCGATCATTCTGACAGCGAAATTAGTGGGGTTCATTGTGTCGCTTGTAGGTTTATTGTTTTTGAGAAATATGAAGACTCTGTTTTTGAAATATGTCCCGTCTGTGGTTGGCAATCTGACTCATTGAATGAGGATGGCTACAGTAAATTAAATGGTATTGATTTAAAGACCTTTAGAAATTCTTCTTTATATAAAGATAATGTTTCAAAATATATGGATGTGTATATTAGGGTTTAGTTATTTGTATTACCGGGAAGGGAATTGAACCTTCCCGGCTTTTTTATTATTTAACCCTTGTTCAGCACACTAAACATCTAGGGAAAGATCACGGTGTGCCGTAGGCACAAAGATGCAAAACGGGACGTTTTGCATGTAATAAGCATAAGCTTGTGAAGAGATGGTGGCAGGCCCACCGGGATCTGCTGTCGGAAGTCGGTCCCAAACAACCCCGGCTGCTGTGGTAAAGAGCCATGGTAGTGAGCGCAGGGGGAACGATCAGACGAGATCTGATCCTATGTGAGATACAGTGAGATGAGTAAACCCGAACCTGTGTTGAAACGTCGTTAGTCCTAAGTGACATCAAAACCGGAGGTTTCGTGATACCGCCGGGATTAATTTACGGGTGAATTCCGAATGCTGCGTGAATGGTGTCCGGTGTATAGCAGGCATGACGCTGTATCAGGCTCTTTGCAGGAACTACGGGAACCGGTCGTCGCAATGTCAAGAGAGAAATACAAATAACCGAAATTATGAGTATGAGAGTATCGATGTGCGAAACCGGGGCAGAGCTGTTCGTAGTAGTGAGGAAGCGTTTGTAATGAACGTGGAGCGAAGGGACAGCGTCGGGCAGTCTGCATCACAGCCCAACTGTAGGCAGGAGGAGGCTGTGTGTGAACAGACAAAACCGTTTCAGGTCAGTAAATTGCATGTGGTGGAAGCGTACCGGCGGATAAAGGCGAATGCCGGAGCTGCCGGAGTGGATAACCAGACGCTGAAAGATTTTGAGCGGGATCTGAAAGGAAATCTGTACAAAATCTGGAACAGGTTATCGTCGGGAAGCTGGATGCCGCCGCCAGTGCGTGCGGTGGAAATTCCGAAGAAGGATGGCAGCAAAAGACTTTTAGGAATACCGACAGTAAGCGATCGAATAGCGCAGATGACGGTGCTGGTAACGTTTGAACCATTAGTGGAGCGTTATTTCCTGAATGATTCATACGGATACCGGCATGGAAAATCAGCACTGGATGCAATAGCAGTCACCAGAAAACGTTGCTGGCAATACGACTGGTGTCTTGAGTTTGATATTAAAGGGTTATTCGATAATATCCCCCACGATTTATTACTCAGGGCAGTAGATAAACATTGTGCGGATAAATGGGTAAGACTGTATATTCGCCGGTGGCTGACAGCGCCGGTGCAGATGCCTGATGGAACACTGAAGGAAAGAAATAAAGGTACGCCACAGGGTGGAGTCATCAGCCCGGTACTGGCGAATTTATTTCTGCACTATGTGTTTGATAAATGGCTGACGTTACATTATCCGGAAATTCCCTGGTGCCGTTATGCAGATGATGGATTAATTCATTGTGGCAGTAAACAACAGTCAGAGGAAATACTGAATAAGCTGGCAAAACGTTTTCAGGAATGTGGACTGGAATTACATCCGGAGAAAACGAAAATAGTTTACTGCAAAGACAGCGAACGACAGGCGAACCATGAAACAGTGCAGTTTGATTTTCTGGGGTATACGTTCAGAGCGCGAAGAGCACGTAACCACCGGCGGGGAAACCTCTTTACGAGTTTCAGCCCGGCAGCGAGTAACCGTGCGCAGAAAGGCATGATTGGAAAACTCAGGAAACTGTGGATCAGACGCAGGGTGGAGATGAGTCTCGAAGATATTGCGAAGTGACTGAATCCGATAATATCGGGGTGGCTGAATTATTACGCGAGATACCACAAATCAGCGATGAAGAAAGTATGCAGATATATTAATCTGACGCTGATTGCGTGGGCGAGAAAGAAATATAAAACCCTGCGGTATAGAAAGACGAAGGCGTGTCAGCTAATGGAAAGGCTGTCAAAAGAGAAGCCAGAGTTGTTTGCCCACTGGAAAGCAGGACCAGGAAGCTCGTTTGCCTGACGGGAGCCGTATGAAGCGAGAGTTTCACGTACGGTTCTGCGAGAGGCTGTCGGGGAGGTTCCGGTGGCCTACTCACTTAACGCTGCTTTTTTGTACTAAATAATTCGCATTTTATGTTCAATTATTGAGATGTTTTTTATTACCTGAAGCTGTTTTTTATTGCTTATACATGATCAAATACTCCTTACATAAT
>NZ_JABWMS020000040.1:0-41640 GCF_013369155.2 Escherichia sp. 94.0001
ACGCCGCATCCGGCAGTCGTGCGCCATTGCCTGATGCGACGCTGACGCGTCTTATTATGCCTGGGATGGGTATACAAAATGCACGTTGTCAGCAGTCAACATGATTTGTTGTTGCACAGATCCAGCGCCACGTCGACGATCATATCCTCCTGGCCGCCGACCATCCGGCGTTTACCCAGCTCAACGAGAATATCCACCGCGCTTAAACCATAACGCGCCGCCGCCGTTTCACAGTGACGCAAAAAGCTTGAGTAAACACCAGCGTATCCCAGCGCCAGCGTTTCGCGGTCGACACGTACCGGACGATCCTGCAACGGACGCACCAGGTCGTCAGCGGCATCCATTAACGCATAGAGATCGGTCCCATGCTGCCAGCCCAGTTTATCCGCGGCGGCAATAAACACTTCCAGCGGTGCGTTACCTGCACCCGCGCCCATCCCCGCGAGGCTAGCGTCGATGCGGTCACAGCCCTCTTCCACCGCCGCGATAGAGTTCGCCACACCAAGACTCAGGTTATGGTGAGCATGCATGCCAGTTTGCGTTTCCGGTTTCAGCACCGCTTTCAGGGCGCGGAAACGGTCACGGATATCGCTCATGTTCATCGCACCGCCAGAATCCACCACATAAATACAGGTCGCACCGTAGCCTTCCATCAGCTTTGCCTGTTTTGCGAGATTCTCTGGCGTGGTCATGTGGCTCATCATCAGAAAGCCAACGGTATCCATTCCGAGTTCGCGGGCATACTGAATATGCTGAGCGGAAACATCAGCTTCGGTGCAGTGCGTAGCCACACGAACCACCCGCGCGCCAGCCTGCCAGGCATTTTTCAGATCGTGAATAGTGCCAATTCCTGGCAGCAATAACGTCGCGATTTTGGCGTGCTTCACCACATCCGCCGCAGCTTCAATCCATTCAAGGTCGCTATGCGCACCGAAACCATAGTTAAAGCTGGAACCCTGCAAACCATCGCCATGGGCCACTTCAATCGAATCCACGCGGGCATCATCCAGTGCTTTGGCAATCTGGCGGACATTTTCAAGTGAATACTGATGACGAATGGCGTGCATACCGTCACGCAACGTGACGTCTGAAATATAAAGTTTTTTACCGTTCATGCCGCTTCTCCTGCCTTGCGCGCCAGTGACTGGGCCATTTTTTCTGCTGTCGCCAGCGCACTGGAAGTCATAATGTCGAGGTTGCCTGCGTAGGCAGGCAGATAATGCGCTGCGCCTTCGACCTCCAGCCAGACCGCCGTTTTCAGCCCAGAGAACTGACCAATGCCCGGTAAATTAACCGGTTTATCCTGCGGGATAACTTCAAACTGCACGCGCTGTTTCAGGCGATATCCCGGTACGTAAGCCTGCACCGCCTCAGCCATTTCATTAATTGAGGCTTCGATATCATCTTGTGAAGCTTCATCACTCAATACATACACCGTGTCGCGCATCATCAACGGCGGCTCTGCCGGATTAAGCACAATAATCGCCTTCCCTTTTGCCGCGCCGCCTACGACTTCAATGGCTCGCGAGGTGGTTTCCGTAAATTCATCGATATTGGCACGCGTGCCAGGGCCAGCAGATTTACTGGCGATAGAAGCGATGATTTCGGCGTAATGAACACGCGCCACGCGTGAAACCGCCGCTACCATCGGAATGGTGGCCTGGCCGCCGCAGGTGACCATGTTGACGTTCAATTGATCGACGTTTGCGTCGAGATTAACGACCGGCACGCAGTAAGGGCCGATGGCAGCAGGCGTCAGGTCGATTAAGCGGATATCCGGTTTCGCTTCGCGCAAAGCGGCATCGTTTTTCACATGCGCGCCCGCGCTGGTCGCATCAAACACTATATCGATATCAGCAAATTCAGGCATGTTCATCAGCCCAATCACCCCTTCATGGGTGGTAGCGACGCCCATACGTCTGGCACGCGCCAGACCGTCGGACTGAGGATCAATGCCGACCATCACCGCCATCTCCAGATGCTGACCGTGACGCAAAATTTTAATCATCAGGTCGGTGCCAATGTTGCCAGAACCGATAATGGCGACTTTACGCTTACTCATGACAGACTTCCTTTTAGGGCTGCGTTTGAAAATGTCGCAGCAACTGAACCTATGCCTTCGATATGGGCTTCAAAACGATCGCCCGCATTTACCGCCACCATCGGACCTAATGCCCCGGTAAGAATGATATCTCCGGCGCGCAGCGGTTCACCCAGGCTGGCCATTTTGCGTGCCAGCCAGACGGCGGCATTAAGTGGATGCCCCAGACATTCGCTGCCGCGCCCGCTGGAAACCTCTTCGTTATTACGCGTCATCGTCATAGTGCAGTTTTTCAGATCTAACCCTGCCGGACGTTGCGCCGGACCACCGATGACATATACCCCACAGGAGGCGTTATCTGCCACGGTATCGACAAACTGAATCGACCAGTCGCGAATGCGGCTCCCCACCACTTCCAGCGCCGGAAGTACCCATTCAATGGCGTTATACAATTCGTCGAAGGTGATATCGGTTGCGGGTAGATCGCGGTTCAACACCAGTGCAATCTCCGCTTCAATGCGGGGTTGCAGAACACGGGAAAAAGGAATGGTTTCGTTATCGCCATAACACATGTCGGCAAATAATGTCCCGAAATCCGGTTGATCAACGCCCAGTTGTTGCTGCACTTTCGGATGCGTCAGTCCCACTTTGCGCCCCACCACGCGACGCCCCTGCGCAACGTCATGTTGCACATTGATGTGCTGAATGCTGTAGGCCGCTTCAGCGTTATCAATACCAATCAGATCGCGCAGCGGCGCAATCGCTTCGCCCTGCTCTGCGGCGCGGCGTAAATCCGCCGCCAGTTGCTCAAGAGTATGCTTCGTCATGACCGTTCCTTAAGGACGTGCGAGGAAATTCAGCACCAGTTGATTGAAAGCGTCGGCATGTTCCCACTGCGCCCAGTGACCACAGTCGCGGAAGATATGCAGCTCAGAACCGGCGATGCCAGAAAGCAGACGCAGCCCTGCGTCCATCGGCACAAAACGGTCGTTACGCCCCCAGACAATCAGAGTTTGCGCTTTGATTTCCGCCAGACGTGGACCAAAATCCGGGAACTGTTTCGGATTGGCTTCCAGGCTCTTAACGAAGTTTTCCAGGTGATCGCGGCGCGACAGCATATTATTCAGGCGCGCTTCAAACAGGGCGTCGGTCAAATCGCTGGTATCGAAAACGAAGATATCCATCATCAGCTTCAGATTTTCGATAGTCGGCTGGCGATAAAGCTGATTCAGTCGCTTAATGCCTTCAGTTGGCATCGGCGTAAACAAACTCATGCCACCTGTACCGCCGCCCATCAGCACCAGTTTGCCGACGCGCTCCGGCCAGTTAAGGGTGAACGCCACAGAACTGTGGCCGCCCATCGAGTTGCCCAGCAGGTGGATTTTGGCGATATCCAGTTGATCCACCACGCTTTTCAGGATGCGCGCATTGAGATCCGATCGCGAACCACTGTTAACGATCGAATCGCTCTTACCCCAACCAGGACAATCCAGCAGGATCACCCGATAGCCAGCTTCTACCAGCGGATCGATATTGCGGCTGAAGTTCGCCCAGCCCGTAGCCCCCGGGCCGGAGCCGTGCAGCAGGACAACGGTTTCGTCGCCTTGACCGCAGTCATTAAAATGGATGCGCAGCGTTTTACCCGCTTCTTCTACATTCAGAAAACGGCTGGTGGCGGCTTCGGTTTGTGACTGATAACTCATCATCTTCTCCTGCATATTCAGTTCTCTGTTCTGGCGCTTAACGAGCCAAATCCGGCAATCCACTCCGGGATCGGGCGGTAATAACGCCCTTCGCTACGCCAGTTGCCAAACGCAGAAATAGCGGCAAAAGCAGCGACCCAGGTTTTGATTTCATGTGTCGACTTTCCTGCAATGGCGGAAAGCTCTTCGTTACTGACGGCATCCAGTTCCTGTATGCGTCCCTGCTCCAGCAAAGACATGAACTGGTTATCCCAAATCGGGTTGAGCGGATGCAGAGTTCTCTGATCCTCAACAAACCTCTCAGCGGCGCTAATCACCCGTTGCTGGCGCATTTCGCGCTCATTGGCGGGCAAATCTTTCCCGCTACCCAACAGACGATCGCGCATATGGGCATCCGCTTTCGCCAGTTCTGGCACCGGCGGCTGATGGGAAAGCCCACCGGAACCCAGGAACAGCACGCGCTTATTCAGCGTGCTGGTGAAACGTCCAATGGCTTCACCCAACATGCGGGTACGCTGAAAACCAGGTAGCGGCGTGGCGACACCGTTGATGAATACAGGCAGGACCGGCACCTTATCCAGCCCACCGAGCAAGAACTCCAGCGGCTGGGCGAACCCATGATCCACCTGCATACAGTAAGAAACGGCAAGATCAATCCCGCTCTTCATGACGGCATGCGCACAAGCCTCCGCCAACTCCACAGGCACAGGAAGCTCTCCTGCCGCACTGCCGAAATCGCCAATTGCCGTCGCCCCAACGCCTAAACAGAAGGGTGGCATCACGTCATAGAAAAAACCGTTGTAATGATCTGGCGCAAACAGCACCACCAGTTCAGGGGAGAAGGCCGCAATACGCTCGCGGGCACTGGCAATCACGCCATTGACCTCATCGAGTACCTCTTGCGCCGGGTCGACATACCCTACCAGCGGCGAGTGGGAAAGACAGTGAAGATAAGCGCGCATATCAGGCTACCTTTTCGACAGAAACGTCGACATCAGGGCGGTTGAGTGTCATCACGGACGCCAGTTTATTCAGCGTATTACCCAGAGTTTGCGGAATGGCGATGGCGGCAACAAAGCGATCCGGGCGCATCACCACTAGCGAAGCATTATGTTGTGCGAACCAGCTACGCAGGCGACCTTGCGTATCGCCCACGCGCAGCACGCCGTCGTGGTTATCCTGCGCGGTATGAATTTGCACATCCGGCACCACCTGAATGAAGCGAGTACCCAGCGCGCGCCATTGCTGGATTTGCTCATCGCTCATCCCCCACAGTGGATTGCATCCCCAGCCAATTACCGCGAAGTTCGCGCCGATCGCGTTATCGAGCAACGTCACGTCGCCGTTTTCCAGCGTAACTTTCGGCTGAATAAACATCTTGCCGACCGGAGAGTGTTTCGCTTCGCCTTCACGCACCAGCGCACCGGCGTAATATTGCGGCATCGGCTTGAAGCGCATTTCGAGAAAGTAGCGTTTTACTGGCGGCAGATAATTCAGCAGCCAGGAAACACCGTCACGTAACGTACCCTGCCAACGTTTCGGCGGAGCCAGTACGTTGCCCGCCGTCACCGACAGATCAATCATCGCTTTGGCGTGATCGCGACGTTCTTGTTGATAGGTATCGAGCAGCGCATCGCAAGCTTTCCCCTGGATAACCAACGCCAGTTTCCAGGCGAGGTTAAAGGCGTCGCGCATACCACTGTTATAGCCCTGCCCCTGCCACACCGGCATGATATGTGCGGCATCGCCCGCCAGCAGTACGCGGTCAATACGAAAACGTTGTGCCAGTCGCGCGTTGTGGGTGTAGACACGCTGACGAATCAATTCGACGTTGTCCGGATTAGGCAGCACTTTGCTTAACAGTTTGCGCATATTTTGCGGCTCGCGGAGCTGTTCTTCGGTTTCGCCCGGCATCACCATAAATTCAAAGCGACGTACCGCATGAGGCAGAGCTGCAGAAACATACGGGCGCACCGGATCGCAACACAAATAGATATGCGGCGTACTTAACGGATCGTTGGCGATATCCACCACAATCCACTGATTTGGTGCGGTTTTACCTTCAAACGGCACATTCAGGGTGCGCCGGACAAAACTTGCTCCACCGTCACAGGCTACCAGCCACTGGGCTTTGACCGTTTCCCGCTGCCCTTCTGCCGTTTTCAGATACAAGGTCACTTCGTCATCTTGCTGGCTGAAGGCCTCCAGCTCGCGGGAAAACAGGCAGCGCACATTCGGAAACCGCGACAACCCTTCCAGCATCACCGCATCGACCTGCGGCTGAATAAAGGCGTTACGACGCGGCCAGCCAAATTCATCGGTCATTGGCTGAATATCAGCAAAACAGCGGCCTTTTGGGGTAAGAAAACGCATCGCATGCCACGGCGTAGTGTGCGGCAGAACATTATCGACAAGGCCAACCGACTGCATGGTGCGCAGCGCCTCGTCATCAATTCCAATCGCGCGTGGATAGTCGATCAACTTATCGAGTTTCTCCACCACCAGCACGTCAATGCCCATCTGGCCGAGATAGTTCGCCATCATCAGCCCGACCGGACCGGCACCAGCGATCGCCACCTGAACGCAATGGTTAACAGCAGGCTGGATGTCAGGGTGTTGTATTGCCATTTCAGTACCTCACGACTCGGACAAAATGCCGTTGCGCGCACAGTTCAACGCAACTTATTTTGTTAAAAACATGTAAATGATTTTTTATTGTGCGCTCAGTATAGGAAGGGTGTTTTCGGCTACAATCAAAACATGCCTGAGTGTGCACCAGGTGCACAACGTTGTTTTAACTATAGAAATGTCAATTAATATGCAGAAAGATGAGCAGACGGAATACAAAACCGTGCGCGGCTTAACCCGCGGTCTAATGTTATTAAATATGTTAAATAAACTCGATGGCGGTGCCAGCGTCGGGCTGCTGGCGGAGCTCAGCGGCCTGCATCGCACCACTGTGCGGCGACTGCTGGAAACGCTGCAGGAAGAGGGATATGTCCGGCGCAGTACCTCCGATGACAGTTTTCGTCTGACCATCAAAGTGCGGCAATTAAGCGAAGGATTTCGTGACGAACAATGGATTTCTGCACTGGCAGCCCCGCTGCTGGGCGATCTGTTGCGCGAAGTGGTATGGCCGACAGATGTGTCCACGCTGGATGTTGATGCAATGGTGGTACGCGAAACCACCCACCGTTTCAGCCGTTTATCTTTTCACCGGGCAATGGTCGGACGGCGTTTACCGCTCCTGAAAACCGCCTCGGGACTGACCTGGCTGGCCTTTTGCCCGGAACAAGAACGCAAGGAGTTAATCGAAATGTTAGCCGCCCGCCCCGGTGATGACTATCAACTGGCACGGGAACCGTTAAAGCTGGAAGCCATTCTGGCGCGCGCGCGCAAAGAGGGTTACGGACAGAACTACCGCGGCTGGGATCAGGAAGAGAAGATCGCCTCCATTGCCGTGCCCCTACGCAGTGAACAACGGGTGATTGGCTGTCTGAATCTGGTGTATATGGCAAGCGCAATGACCATCGAACAGGCAGCGGAAAAGCATCTTCCGGCGCTACAACGGGTAGCAAAACAGATCGAAGAAGGGGTTGAATCGCAGGCTATTCTGGTGGCCGGACGGCGAAGCGGCGTGCATTTACGCTAGTTGCGCCAATGTGTAATTTGGCCCATTCTCATCGTTATTCGCCCATTTGCCCACATGCACAGTACGGGCTGCACGCTACGCTAATGCCATCAATACTGTGATGTGGAGCAAATCATGAAAATTACTCAAATTCGTAATGCCACCCAAATTATCCAATACGCTGGCAAAACATTTCTTATTGACCCGTTACTCGCGCCTAAAGGAAGTTATCCGGGTTTTGCCGGAACGGCACGCGCAGAAATCCGCAATCCAACGGTAGAATTACCGTGCGATTTAACAACGTTACTCAACGTTGACGCCCTAATAGTGACCCATTTGCATGAAGATCACTGGGACGAAACAGCCTCCCGCGTCGTCCCCAAAGATAAACGGATTTATGTGCAAAATGAGCAAGATGCTGAATCACTGCATAAACAAGGATTTACGCATCTTACCGTACTTGCCGACGAGACTAAATTTGGCGATATTACTCTGCATAAAACGACAGGGCAGCACGGCTCCGATCACACCTATGCAGACCCGGCTATGGCGAAGCGTTTAGGCGCAGCCTGCGGCGTTGTTTTCCAGCACCCGACAGAGAAAACGCTCTATCTGGCTGGCGATACCCTCTGGCGTGATGACGTCGAGGCTACAATGCTAACTTTCCAACCAGAAGTGGTGGTGTTGAATGCCGGATTTGCGCATGTTCTGGGGCATGGCGCGATAATTATGGGAGCTGAAGATATTCTCAAAACACATTTTACCCTGCCAGAAGCGCAAATTGTCGCGACACATATGGAGGCCGTAAACCACTGTTTGCTGACGCGTGATGCGCTCAAGGAATACGCCAGAGATAATCAAATTATCGAATTTGTGAACGTACCAGAAGATGGTGAAACGTTGACATTCTAATTCGGAGATAAAGAGTGTTATGCGCCCGCTAACTGTTGCCATTATCGCCGTTGCCGGTTTTAGTCCTTTTCACCTTTCCGTACCGTTTATCGTGTTTAGCGAAAAAATGGCGGAGAAAAAACGCTTTCATGTAATTATCTGCGCTGAAAAGCCGGGAAACGTGGACTCTGCCGATGGGTTTTCCGTAACCGCCACCCATGACTATACGGCAGTCATCCAGGCGGATATTGTGATAATTCCTTACTGGGGAACAATTACACAAAAACCGCCACAAAAACTGCTGGAAGCCTTAACGACCGCACGAGATAACGGGGCACAGATTGTCGGGCTTTGCCTGGGCACGTTTGTGCTCGGCTATGCAGGTTTACTGAACAATAAGCGTGCTGCCACGCACTGGGAGTTCGAGCGTGAATTTCAGGCACGTTTTCCACAAACACATCTGGATATTAACGCGTTGTATGTAGACGATGATGGCATTATTACCTCTGCCGGTACTGCCGCGGCGCTGGATTGCTGTTTGTATATTGTTCGGCAACATTTTGGCAGCGACTATGCTAACCATATTGCCCGACGGATGGTCGTACCGCCATATCGCACCGGCGGTCAAGCGCAGTTTATAGAGCAACCGGTGCCGAAAAATACCCATGATGAACGCATTAACCTCCTGCTGGATTACCTGCGGCAAAACATTACGCAACAGCATGATCTCGACTCGCTGGCTCAGCGAGTAATGATGAGTCGCCGCACACTAACCCGTCATTTTATGAAAGCGACCGGTTCGAGTATCGCCGAATGGCTCATCACTGAACGCTTACGCCGTAGCCAGGAACTATTGGGATCCAGTCAGTTGCCCGTTGAGCGGATAGCGGCTGAGGTGGGTTTTCTCTCACCTGTGACCTGGCGTCAGCATTTTAAATCTCACTTCGGCGTCAGCCCCGCAGAATGGCGCAAAACCTTTCGTGGTATGGCATGATAGCGCCCGGAAGAAAGTCAATTCAGGGTGGTGAATGTGAAACCAGTAACGCTATACGATGTCGCGGAGTATGCCGGTGTCTCTTATCAGACCGTTTCCCGCGTGGTGAATCAGGCCAGCCACGTTTCAGCGAAAACGCGGGAAAAAGTGGAAGCGGCGATGGCGGAGCTAAATTACATTCCCAACCGCGTAGCACAACAGTTAGCGGGCAAACAGTCGTTGCTGATTGGCGTTGCCACCTCCAGTCTGGCCCTGCACGCACCGTCGCAAATTGTCGCGGCGATTAAATCTCGCGCCGATCAACTGGGTGCCAGCGTGGTGGTGTCTATGGTAGAAAGAAGCGGTGTCGAAGCCTGTAAAGCGGCAGTACACAATCTTCTCGCGCAACGCGTAAGTGGTCTGATCATCAACTATCCGCTGGATGACCAGGATGCCATTGCTGTGGAGGCAGCCTGCGCTAATGTTCCGGCGCTATTTCTTGATGTCTCTGACCAGACTCCCATCAACAGTATTATTTTTTCCCATGAAGACGGTACGCGGCTGGGCGTAGAGCATTTGGTCGCATTGGGTCACCAGCAAATCGCGCTGTTAGCGGGCCCATTTAGTTCTGTCTCGGCGCGTCTGCGTCTGGCGGGCTGGCATAAATATCTTAAACACAATCAAATTCAACCGATAGCGGAACGGGAAGGCGACTGGAGCGCCATGTCCGGTTTTCATCAAACCATGCAGATGCTGAATGAGGGCATCATTCCTACCGCGATGCTGGTTGCCAACGATCAGATGGCGCTGGGTGCAATGCGCGCCATTACCGAGTTCGGGCTGCGCGTCGGCGCGGATATCTCGGTAGTGGGATACGACGATACCGAAGACAGCTCGTGTTATATCCCGCCATTAACGACCATCAAACAGGATTTTCGCCTGCTTGGGCAAACCAGCGTGGACCGCTTGCTGCAACTCTCTCAGGGCCAGGCAGTGAAGGGCAATCAGCTGTTGCCCGTCTCACTGGTGAAACGAAAAACCACCCTGCCCCCCAATACGCAAACCGCTTCTCCCCAGGCGTTGGCTGATTCCTTAATGCAGCTGGCGCGACAAATTTCCCGACTGGAAAGCGAGCAGTGAGCGCAACGCAATTAATGTGAGTCAGCTCACTCATTAGGCACCCCAGGCTTTACACCTGATGTGTCCGACTCGTATGTTGTATGAAATTGTGAGCGGATAACAATTTCACACAGGATACAGCTATGACCATGATTACGGATTCACTGGCCGTCGTATTACAACGTCGTGACTGGGAAAACCCTGGCGTTACCCAACTCAACCGCCTTGCGGCGCATCCTCCTTTCGCCAGCTGGCGAAATAGTGAAGAGGCCCGCAATAATCGCCCTTCCCGGCAGTTACGCAGCCTGAATGGTGAGTGGCAATTTGCCTGGTTCCCGTCCCCAGAAGCGGTGCCGGAAAGTTGGCTGGAGCGCGATCTTCCTGAGGCCGATACTGTCGTCGTCCCCTCAAACTGGCAGATGCACGGTTACGACGCGCCCATCTACACCAACGTGACCTATCCCATTACGGTCAATCCACCGTTTGTTCCCACGGAGAATCCGACAGGTTGTTACTCGCTCACATTTAATGTTAATGAAAGCTGGTTACAGGAAGGCCAGACGCGAATTATTTTTGATGGCATTAACTCGGCGTTTCATTTGTGGTGCAACGGGCGCTGGGTCGGTTACGGACAGGACAGCCGTTTGCCGTCTGAATTTGACCTCAGCGCATTTTTACGCGCCGGAGATAACCGCCTCGCGGTGATGGTGCTGCGCTGGAGTGACGGTAGCTATCTGGAAGATCAGGATATGTGGCGAATGAGCGGCATTTTCCGTGACGTCTCGTTGCTGCATAAACCGACCACACAAATCAGCGATTTCCATGTTGCCACTCACTTTAATGATGATTTCAGCCGCGCTGTTCTGGAAACAGAAATTCAGATGTGCGGTGAACTGCGCGATGCGCTGAGGGTGACGGTTTCTTTGTGGCTGGGTGAAACGCAGGTCGCCAGCGGTACCGCGCCTTTCGGCGGCGAAATTATCGATGAACGTGGTGGTTATGCCGATCGCGTCACGCTACGCCTGAACGTTGAAAATCCGGCGCTGTGGAGCGCCGAACTCCCGAATCTCTATCGTGCAGTTATTGAACTGCACACCGCCGACGGCACGCTGATTGAAGCGGAAGCCTGTGATGTCGGTTTCCGCCAGGTGCGGATTGAAAATGGTCTGCTGCTGTTGAACGGCAAGCCGTTGCTGATTCGCGGCGTTAACCGTCACGAGCATCATCCTCTGCATGGTCAGGTCATGGATGAGCAAACGATGGTGCAGGATATCCTGCTGATGAAGCAGAACAACTTTAACGCCGTGCGCTGTTCGCATTATCCGAACCACCCGCTGTGGTACACGCTGTGCGACCGCTACGGCCTGTATGTGGTGGATGAAGCCAATATTGAAACCCACGGCATGGTGCCAATGAATCGTCTGACCGATGATCCACGCTGGCTACCGGCCATGAGTGAACGCGTAACGCGGATGGTGCAGCGCGATCGTAATCACCCGAGCGTAATTATCTGGTCGCTGGGTAATGAATCGGGCCACGGTGCCAATCACGACGCACTCTATCGCTGGATTAAATCTGTCGATTCTTCCCGCCCGGTGCAGTATGAAGGCGGCGGAGCAGACACCACAGCCACCGATATTATTTGCCCAATGTACGCGCGCGTGGATGAAGACCAGCCCTTCCCGGCAGTGCCAAAATGGTCCATCAAAAAATGGCTTTCGCTGCCAGGAGAGACGCGCCCGCTGATCCTTTGCGAATACGCCCACGCAATGGGTAACAGTCTTGGTGGCTTCGCGAAATACTGGCAGGCGTTTCGTCAGTACCCCCGTTTACAGGGTGGATTCGTCTGGGACTGGGTGGATCAGTCGCTGATTAAATATGATGAAAACGGCAACCCATGGTCGGCTTACGGTGGTGACTTTGGCGATACGCCGAACGATCGCCAGTTCTGCATGAACGGTCTGGTCTTTGCCGACCGCACGCCGCATCCGGCAATGACAGAAGCAAAACACCAACAGCAGTTTTTCCAGTTCCGTTTATCCGGGCGAACCATCGAAGTGACCAGCGAATACCTGTTTCGTCATAGCGATAACGAGCTCCTGCACTGGTCGGTGGCGCTGGATGGCAAGCCACTGGCAAGCGGTGAAGTGCCTCTGACTGTCGAGCCACAAGGTAAACAGTTGATTGAACTGCCTGAACTGACGCGGCCGGAGAGCGCCGGACAACTCTGGCTTACAGTACACGTAGTGCAACCTAACGCGACCGCCTGGTCAGAAGCCGGACACATCAGCGCCTGGCAACAATGGCGACTGGCGGAAAACCTCAGTGTGGCACTCCCCTCCACGTCCCACGCCATCCCGCAACTGGCCACCAGCGAAACGGATTTTTGTATCGAACTGGGTAATAAGCGTTGGCAATTTAACCGCCAGTCAGGCTTTCTTTCACAGATGTGGATTGGCGATGAAAAACAACTGCTGACGCCGCTGCGCGATCAGTTCACCCGTGCCCCGCTGGATAACGACATTGGCGTCAGTGAAGCGACCCGCATTGACCCGAATGCCTGGGTAGAACGCTGGAAGGCGGCGGGCCATTACCAGGCCGAAGCCGCGTTGTTGCAGTGCACGGCAGATACGCTTGCCGACGCAGTGCTGATTACCACTGTCCACGTCTGGCAGCATCAGGGGAAAACCTTATTTATCAGCCGGAAAACCTACCGTATCGATGGGCACGGTGAGATGGTCGTCAGTGTGGATGTTGAAGTAGCGAGCGACACACCGCATCCGGCGCGGATTGGCCTGACCTGCGAGCTCGCACATGTCGCAGAGCGGGTAAACTGGCTCGGATTAGGGCCGCAAGAAAACTATCCCGACCGTCTGACTGCGGCCTGTTTTGACCGCTGGGACTTGCCATTGTCAGACATGTATACCCCGTACGTCTTCCCGAGCGAAAACGGTCTGCGCTGCGGGACGCGCGAATTGAATTATGGACCACACCAGTGGCGCGGCGACTTCCAGTTCAACATCAGCCGCTACAGCCAACAACAACTGATGGAAACCAGCCATCGCCATCTGCTGCGCGCGGAAGAAGGCACATGGCTAAATATCGACGGTTTCCATATGGGAATTGGTGGCGACGACTCCTGGAGCCCGTCAGTGTCGGCGGAATTCCAGCTGAGCGCCGGTCGCTACCATTACCAGTTGGTCTGGTGTCAAAAATAATAATAACCGGGCAGGCCATGTCTGCCCGTATTTCGCGTAAGGAAATCCATTATGTACTATTTAAAAAACACAAACTTTTGGATGTTCGGTTTTTTCTTTTTCTTTTATTTTTTTATCATGGGAGCCTACTTCCCGTTTTTCCCCATTTGGCTACATGACATCAACCATATCAGCAAAAGTGATACGGGTATTATTTTTGCCGCTATTTCTCTGTTCTCGCTATTATTCCAACCGCTGTTTGGTCTGCTTTCTGACAAACTCGGGCTGCGCAAATACCTGCTGTGGATGATTACCGGCATGTTAGTAATGTTTGCGCCGTTCTTTATTTTTATCTTCGGGCCACTATTACAATACAACATTCTTGTAGGGTCGATTGTTGGTGGTATTTATCTTGGTTTCTGTTTTAACGCCGGTGCGCCAGCAGTAGAGGCATTTATCGAGAAAGTCAGCCGTCGCAGTAATTTCGAATTTGGTCGCGCGCGGATGTTTGGCTGTGTTGGCTGGGCGCTGTGTGCCTCGATTGTCGGCATCATGTTCACCATCAATAATCAGTTTGTTTTCTGGCTGGGCTCTGGCTGTGCACTCATCCTCGCCGTTTTACTCTTTTTCGCCAAAACGGATGCGCCCTCTTCTGCCACGGTTGCCAATGCGGTAGGTGCCAACCATTCGGCATTTAGCCTTAAGCTGGCGCTGGAACTGTTCAGACAGCCAAAACTGTGGTTTTTGTCACTGTATGTTATTGGCGTTTCCTGCACCTACGATGTTTTTGACCAACAGTTTGCTAATTTCTTTACTTCGTTCTTTGCTACCGGTGAACAGGGTACGCGGGTATTTGGCTACGTAACGACAATGGGCGAATTACTTAACGCCTCGATTATGTTCTTTGCGCCACTGATCATTAATCGCATCGGTGGGAAAAACGCCCTGCTGCTGGCTGGCACTATTATGTCTGTACGTATTATTGGCTCATCATTCGCCACCTCAGCGCTGGAAGTGGTTATTCTGAAAACGCTGCATATGTTTGAAGTACCGTTCCTGCTGGTGGGCTGCTTTAAATATATTACCAGCCAGTTTGAAGTGCGTTTTTCAGCGACGATTTATCTGGTCTGTTTCTGCTTCTTTAAGCAACTGGCGATGATTTTTATGTCTGTACTGGCGGGCAATATGTATGAAAGCATCGGTTTCCAGGGCGCTTATCTGGTGCTGGGTCTGGTGGCGTTGGGCTTCACCTTAATTTCCGTATTCACGCTTAGCGGCCCCGGTCCGCTTTCTCTACTGCGTCGTCAGGTGAATGAAGTCGCTTAAGCAATCAATGTCGGATGCGGCGCGAGCGCCTTATCCGACCAACATATCAGGACGGAATGATCGCAATGAACATGCCAATGACAGAAAGAATAAAAGCAGGAAAGCTATTTACCGATATGTGCGAAGGCTTACCTGAAAAAAGACTTCGTGGGAAAACATTAATGTATGAGTTTAATCACTCGCATCCAGCGGAAGTTGAAAAAAGAGAAAGCCTGATAAAAAAAATGTTTGCCACGGTAGGGGAAAACGCCTGGGTAGAACCGCCTGTCTATTTCTCTTACGGCTCCAACATCCATATAGGCCGCAATTTTTATGCAAATTTCAATTTAACCATTGTCGATGACTACACGGTAACGATCGGTGATAACGTACTGATTGCCCCCAACGTTACCATTTCCGTTACGGGACACCCTGTACACCATGAGTTAAGAAAAAACGGAGAGATGTACTCTTTTGCGATAACGATTGGTAATAACGTCTGGATCGGCAGCCATGTGGTCATTAATCCAGGCGTCACCATCGGGGATAATTCTGTTATTGGCGCGGGAAGTGTCGTCACAAAAGACATTCCACCAAACGTCGTAGCTGCTGGCATTCCTTGTCGGGTTATTCGCGAAATAAACGACCGGGATAAGCAATATTATTTCAAAGATTTTAAAGTTGAATCGTCAGTTTAAATAAGCAAAATTGCCTGATGCGCTCCGCTTATCAGGCCTATAAGTTCAGTGATCTACGTAGGCCGCATCCGGCGTAAACAAAGCGCAGGAACGAGCGTCGCATCATGCCTCTTTGACCCACAGCTGCGGAAAACGTGCTGGTGCAAAACGCAGGGTTATGATCATCAGCCCAACGACGCACAGCGCATGAAACGCCCAGTCCATCAGGTAATTGCCACTGATACTACGCAGCACACCAGAAAACCACGGAGCAAGCCCGGCAATGATAAAACCGATCCCCTGCATAAACGCCACCAGTTTGCCAGCAATAGCGGGTTGCGCAGAGTGATCGAGCGCCAGCAGCAAACAGAGCGGAAATGCGCCCCCCAGACCTAACCCACACACCATTGCCCACAATACCGGCAATTGCAGCGGCAGCCAGATAAAGCCGCAGAAACCCACCAGTTGTAACGCCAGTGCCAGCATTAATAGTTTGCGCCGATCCTGATGGCGAGCCATAGCAGGCATCAGCAATGCCCCTGCGGCTTGACCAAGCGTCATCAACGCCAGCAAGGAACCGCTGTACTGCGTGCTGGCACCGATCTCAATATAGAAGGCGGGTAACCAGGCAATCAGACTGGCGTAACCGCCGTTAATCAGACCGAAGTAAGCACCCAGCGTCCAGGCGCGGGGAGTGAAGACTACGCGAACCGGAGTGATTGTTGTCTTGTGGGAAGATACGACCTCGCGGGAGCTTTGCCACCACCAGGCAAAGAGCGCAATAATGGCAGGCAGCGCCCACCAGGCGAGAGTCTGGAACCAAATCTCGCTGTGTTGAACTAACCAGGGCGTCAGGGCGGCACCAAGTCCACCGCCGCCCATCAGAGCCGCAGACCACAGCCCCATCACCAGTGGCGTGCGCTGCTGAAACCGCCGTTTAATCACCGAAGGCATCACCGCCTGAATGATGCCGACCCCCACTCCACCGAGCAGTGCGCTGCTAAGCAGCAGCACACTTTGAGGGTAAAGCTCTCGCATCAATGCGCCGACGGCTATCAGCAACAAACTGATGGCGACGCTGCGACGTTCGCTGACATGCTGATGAAGCCAGCTTCCGACCAGCGCCAGCCCGCCCATGGTGACCACCGGCAGAGCCGTCAACAGGGCAGCCACGCTAAAGCTCATTCCGCTCGCCTGGCGCAATTGCGGTAGCAGTGGCCCGACGGAGGTGAGCAGTGGTCGCATATTAAGACCAATCAGCACCAGAACCAGCAGCATCGTGAACGTCTTTTGATGGTCGCGCATGGCTGTCAGAACGGTTTGGTCGGCAGATATTTACCATCTAAAGTGATGACAGCACGTTCGCCACCTTCCGGGTCCGCCACTTTCTTGACGTTGAGTTTGAAGTTAATCGCACTGATAATGCCATCACCAAACTTCTCATGAACCAACGCTTTCAGGGTCGTACCGTACACCTGCAACATTTCATAGAAACGGTACATCGTTGGGTCGGTTGGAACACGGTCATCAATGCAGCCACGCAGTGGAATCATCTGCAACAGTAAAATGGCGTCTTCGTCGAGCTCCAGCTTCGCCCCGACCAGGCGGGCAGCGTCGGCAGGAAGCGCCTGCTGCCCCAGCAAAGCCGCGGTCACAAAGGCTTCTGCCAGACCGGTGCCGTCGGCAATCTCGGCAAATGAGAGATCTTTTTTAGCTTTGCTGAGCAAAATGGCATCGGCAAGATCAAGACGAATATTGCGGTTAATTTGCGACTGAATCATGGTGAATCTCCTGATGGTTTAAAAATAAGGTTACGCTGCGGCCGGCTGGCGTAGCGGTATGGCACAAACGCAAGGATTAGCGGCCAGTGGCACAAACTGGCGGGTTGCGCCGTCAAAGGCTGCGATACTTCCGCTTTCAATGTCGTAGACCCAGCCGTGCAGAGCGATCCGCCCCTCTTCGAGCGCCAGGCGCACCGATGGATGAGTTTGCAAATTAGCCAACTGAGCAATGACGTTTTCACGTACCATCGCCGCAGCTTTTGACGCTAAATCGGAATGCGGGCGCGCCTCATTAACGACGCGGGCTGAATCGGCATAACGCAGCCAGTGGGAAACAGCAGGCATATGGTCCATGCACTGACAGCTGGCAATGGCAGTCATCGCGCCACAGTTGGAATGACCGCAAATCACAATGTCAGATACCCGAAGCGCAGCGACGGCATACTCCACCGAAGCAGAAACGCCACCAGGTTCCGGTCCGTAAGAAGGGACGATATTGCCCGCGTTGCGAATCACGAACAGATCGCCAGGTTCGCGTTGCGTCACCAGCTCAGGGACCAGACGGCTGTCGGAGCAGGAGATAAAAAGTGTGCGCGGGCTTTGCTGTGTCGCCAGCTGTTTAAACAAGGCTTCCCGCTCAGGAAATGCCTCGCGCTGGAATTTAAGGAATCCATCAATAATCTCTTTCACCGTTAACCTCTGTCTGTCTCTGGAATGAGAGGCAGACTACTCGCCGATTGCCATAAGGTAAAAGACTCATTTATGATGAGTTCTATTGGATTTACTTATAGGTTGGCGAATGCTCTCTCGACATATCAATTACTTTCTTGCCGTGGCTGAACATGGCAGCTTCACCCGTGCCGCCAGTGCGTTGCATATCTCCCAACCTGCGCTTTCCCAGCAGATTCGCCAGTTAGAAGAGAGTTTGGGCGTACCGCTGTTTGACCGTAGCGGGCGAACGATTCGTCTCACCGATGCGGGAGAAGTCTGGCGACAGTACGCCAGCCGTGCGTTACAGGAACTGGGGGCGGGTAAACGGGCGATTCATGATGTTGCCGATTTAACGCGAGGATCGCTGCGCATCGCCGTCACCCCCACCTTCACGAGCTACTTTATCGGCCCTTTAATGGCGGATTTCTATGCGCGTTATCCCGGCATCACGCTCCAGCTACAGGAAATGTCACAGGAGAAAATCGAAGATCTGCTTTGCCGCGACGAGCTGGATGTTGGGATTGCCTTCGCGCCGGTGCATTCGCCGGAACTGGAGGCAATACCTTTACTGACAGAAAGTTTAGCGTTAGTCGTGGCGCAACATCATCCACTGGCAGTCCATGAACAGGTGGCGTTGAGTCGCTTGCATGATGAAAAACTGGTACTGCTCAGCGCGGAATTTGCCACCAGAGAGCAAATTGACCACTACTGCGAGAAAGCGGGGCTACATCCACAGGTGGTGATAGAGGCGAACTCAATTAGCGCAGTTCTGGCGCTGATTCGCCGCACTTCCCTTTCCACATTGTTGCCAGCAGCGATTGCCACACAACATGACGGGCTTAAAGCTATATCCCTTGCCCCACCGTTACTGGAGAGAACGGCGGTTTTGTTGCGGCGGAAAAATAGCGGGCAGACAGCCGCCGCAAAGGCATTTTTGCAAATGGCGTTGGATGAATGCGCGGTTGTTGGCGGGAATGAATCACGGTAGCCGCTGACACAGGTCAGCGGCTGGAATTGCCTGATGCGCGACGCTTATCAGGCCTACGAGTTCAGTGCAAGGCGTTCACGCCGCATCCGGCATAAACTACGCTCGCTGCAACCCAGCCGATTACCGTTTGTAATCGATGGCTTCCGGCTGCTCCAGATACACGGTGGTTTGTGCCGGTTGCGTGGTGGCAATCACCTTACCACCACGTACCGAATAGCGTACCGGAACCTGACGGCGCAGCGCATCAAACCCATTTTCAGCCGGCAGGATAATCAGGTTAGCGCTGTTTCCGGCGACTATGCCGTAATCCTGCAAATTCAACGTCCTGGCGCTATGGTGGGTGATTAAATTCAGGCCGTCGTTAATCTGCCCGTAGCCCATCAACTGACAAACATGCAGCCCCATATGCAGCACTTGCAGCATATTCGCCGTTCCCAGCGGATACCACGGATCGAAGACATCATCGTGACCAAAGCAGACGTTAATGCCGGACTCCAGCATCTCTTTAACGCGCGTGATGCCGCGACGTTTTGGATACGTATCGAAACGTCCTTGCAGATGAATATTGACCAGCGGGTTGGCGACAAAGTTAATACCGGACATTTTCAGCAAGCGGAACAGGCGTGAGGTATACGCCCCGTTATAGGAGTGCATTGCCGTGGTGTGACTGGCGGTGACTCGTGCGCCCATGTCTTCACGGTGCGCCAGGGCAGCAACGGTTTCGACAAAGCGCGACTGCTCGTCATCGATCTCATCACAGTGAACGTCGATGAGACGGTCGTATTTTTGCGCCAGGGCGAAGGTTTTATGCAGCGACTCCACGCCATATTCACGGGTAAATTCAAAATGCGGAATCGCCCCCACTACGTCAGCCCCTAAGCGTAACGCCTCTTCCAGTAACGCTTCACCGTTGGGATACGACAAAATCCCTTCCTGCGGGAAGGCGACGATTTGCAGATCAATCCACGGCGCGACTTCCTGCTTCACTTCCAGCATTGCTTTTAGCGCAGTCAGCGTTGCGTCCGAAACATCGACATGGGTACGCACATGCTGAATGCCGTTGGCAATCTGCCATTTCAGCGTTTGCCAGGCGCGTTGTTTCACATCGTCATGGGTTAATAACGCTTTGCGCTCGGCCCAGCGTTCAATGCCTTCAAACAGCGTGCCGGACTGATTCCAGTTCGGTTGCCCGGCGGTTTGCGTGGTATCCAGGTGAATATGCGGCTCCACAAACGGCGGTAAAACTAAACCTTGCTCGGCATCCAGGCTGTTTTCTGTTACGGGCATCACGCCAGATTGCGCATCAATGGCGCTGATTTTTCCGTCCTGCAGATGAATCTGCCACAGCCCCTCTTTGCCGGGTAACCGGGCGTTAATAATTGTCTGTAAAGCGTTATTCGACACTGTTAGCCTCCACATGCGTCATTGCAGCTGTCGTTTTGCGATTCAAAATCGGGTTAAGGATCAGATAACTCAGCGCGCCACCTAATACCGCGTTGACCGGAACAATGCCCGGTAACCAGTGGCCTGCGGCAATCCCCAGCGCGACCGCCAGAATCGCCACCCAATTGACACTCATCATACGCGTGGTCGCAAAGTGCTCATAGCGGCGACGGTTCATCAAATAGTCGGCGATGATCACGCCCCCCACCGGAGGAATAGCAGCCGAAAGGAAGGTTAGCCAGCCGACAAAATTGTTATAAAGCCATAGTGCGCAGACCGTGCCGATAATACCGTTGATTACTGAAAGAGTTTTGCTCGACATACCGGTAATATTGGCGAAACCTAAACCCGACGCATAGAGCGCGTTATCGTTGGTGGTCCAGATATTCAACCCCAGCACCACAATCGCGGGCAGCAGCAAGCCCTGAGCAATCATCACATCAGAGATATCCGCCATCCCCAGTGCCGCAGCGCCTGCCGCACCGAAAATAAACATCAACGAGTTGCCGAGGAAAAAGGCCACCATCGCCACCAGCACCGCCAGTTTGGCATTGCGACCAAAGCGGACAAAGTCAGCGGTGAGCGTACCCGCACTGATAAATGACCCCACAACCAGCGCCAGCGCGACATTGAAATCTAGCGGTTGTGCGGGAACGACCGCTTTTAATGCCTCCAGGCCGCCCATGCCGTTAACGGCCAGCCATACGGAATAACCGCCAAGGCAGGCAATCGCCGGAACCGCAATCACCGAAAGTACCGTCAGCGCCGAAATGCCAAAGAAGACGGTGACGGTCATCAGTAAACCGGAAACGGCAATCAGCAAATTAATATCCAGCCCGGTTGCCTTGCCCACCGGAATAGCAAACATCGCCACGCCAACACCAAACCAGCCGACCTGAGTGCCGCCCAGCAGCAGTGAAGGCAGCCATGAGCCTTTAACACCAAACGAGAAGCGAGCAAGAAGATGGGTGGTCAGGCCGGTTTTTGCGCCAATGTAACCAAGAAATGAAGTGTAAATACCGAGGAGAAGATTACCGATGAGAACTGCGAGGAAGAAATCATGATAGCTAAGACCGGTTCCGAGAGTGCCGCCGGTCCACATACTGGCGGAAAAGAAGGTTAATCCCAGCATGACGAACGTCAATGCCAATACCCCTTTCCGCGCCGACTGCGGGACTGGCCCCTGGCTAAAGTTGTTATCTTGCGACACGAAATTCCCCCTTTTTGCTGTTTGAAACCCAAAAAATCCGCCGCATTCTATTCATCTGAAGATAAAAAGCAATCGTTTTCGTGGAGGGGAATATTTTTTATATGGATGAATGCGGAAAAGTGAATAAAAACTTATTTGAGAAAAAATGGGTACGCATGATAAGACACGCCTGCGTCGCATCAGGCATTGGTGCATGGTGTCGGATGCGGCGCGTGCGCCTTATCCGACCTACGGTTCAGGCCTGTAGGCATGATAAGACGCGTCAGCGTCGCATCAGGCATCTGCGCACGGTGTCGGATGCGCCGCGTGCGCCTTATCCGACCTACGATTCAGGCCTGTAGGCATGATAAGACGCGTCAGCGTTGCATCAGGCATTGGTGCATGGTGTCGGATGCGGCGCGTGCGCCTTATCCGACCTGCGGTTCAGGCCTGTAGGCATAATAAGACGCGGTAAGCGTCGCATCAGGCATCGGCGCACGGTGTCGGATGCGCCACACGACACATCCGACAACACCTTACTCTTCCATCGCCTGGCGGATCTGATCCAACGACGCAGGATCATCAATGGTCGTCAGATCCCCAGGATCGCGTCCTTCGCAAATCGCCTGGATCGTGCGGCGCAGCATTTTTCCGGATCGCGTTTTTGGCAATTGCGAGACAAACCAGACGTGCGCCGGGCGACCAAAGTTGCCAATCTGGCTGTCCACCAGCGCCATAATCGCCTTCTCTTGCGAATGCGCCACATCACGATCTTCCAGACTGTCGCTCTCTTTCGGAATGACAAACGCCACTGCCACCTGCCCTTTCAGCGCATCTTTCACCCCAACCACCGCCACTTCGGCAACGCCCGGATGACTGGAGATACTCTCTTCAATCTCGCGTGTGCCAAGCCGATGCCCGGCAACGTTAATTACATCGTCAGTGCGCCCGAGAATAAAGTGATAACCGTCAGCATCGCGGATGCCCCAGTCAAAGGTGGCGTACACCGGACGGGAAAACAGCGACCAGTACGTCTTCACAAAGCGGTCGTCATCGCCCCAGATGGTTTGAATACACCCCGGCGGCAGCGGCCCTTCCACCACTACCATCCCTTTCTCGTTGACACCGCACGGTTCGCCGGTGACTTCATTGAGCAACTGCACGTTGTATCCATACATCGGCACGCCGGGGCTTCCCAGACGTGTCGGCCTGTCGTCCAGACCACGAGCAATCGTCATAATCGGCCAGCCGGATTCGGTCTGCCAGTAGTTGTCGATGACCGGCACATCCAGCGTATTGCTCACCCAACTGGCAGTCGGCTCATCCAGCGGTTCTCCCGCCAGATAGAGCACTTCCAGCGACGAGAGATCGTGTTTGCGAATTTCAGCGGTAGGGAATTTTTTCAGCACGCGGATGGCGGTCGGCGCTGAGAACATCCGGCTAACCTGATATTTCTCGACGATTTTCCACCACACACCGCAGTCAGGATAAGTCGGCAATCCTTCGTAAACGATAGTCGCCATCCCCGCCAGCAGCGGCGCGTAGACGATATACGAATGCCCAACTACCCAGCCGATATCCGACGCACAGAAGAACACACCGCCCGCTTTGCCACCAAAAATGGTGTCCATTGAGGTCGCCAGCGCCACCGCATAACCGCCGACGTCACGCTGCACACCTTTTGGTTTGCCGGTCGTGCCGGAGGTGTAGAGAATGCAGGAGGTTTCGTTGGATTCCAGCCACGCCACCGGCACCCGCGCGCCGATGTGCTGATGGCGCAATGACGCGAAATCGACATCCCGCCCGCTGACGCGCGCCATTTTCGCCAGCCCGCGATCCACCAGCAAAACGTGGCGCGGCTGATGCTGCGCCTGACTTATCGCATCGTCGAGCAATTTTTTATAGGGAATGATTTTGCCACCGCGCGCTCCGGCATCTGCCGAGACAATCAGCACCGGTTTAGCGTCATCAATCCGCGCAGCCACGCTGTGCGAGGCAAATCCACCAAACACTACCGAGTGAATAGCGCCAATGCGCGCGCAGGCCAGCAGGGTAATATGCGCTTCGGCAATCATCGGCATATACACCAGCACCCGATCGCCACGCCGTACGCCCAGTGAGCGCAGCATTGACGCCACCGCGTTCACTTCGTCATGCAACTGGCGAAAGGTAAAGGTGCGCTCTTCTTCTGTTTCCGAAGAGACGGCAATTAATGCCAGCGCCTCTGGCTGTTTCTCCAGCCAGCGGTCGATGGCGTTGTGGCACAAATTGGTTCGGCCTTCACAAAACCAACGGGCAAACGGCGGGTTGCTGTGATCGAGCGTTTGCGTAAAGGGCGTCTGCCAGTCAATACGCCGGGCCTGCTCGGCCCAGAATTGCTCCGGTTCGTTAATCGAACGCTGATAAAATTCGCTAAAAGACATAATGCTCTCCTGTTGAACTTACGCCTTACCGCCGTTTACTTAAATGACGTACAGGTCGAGATACTCATTGACCGGCATCTGTTCCAGGCGAGTTCTGTCGAGAGAAACCTCCAGAATGCGCTGCTGTTGGCGAGTCGGGAACTGGCGCGCGAGATTGATTTTGAATTTATCCACCAGCTTCGGAATGCCATCCTGACGGCGGCGAGCATGACCAATTGGGTACTCCACCACCACTTCTTCAAATCGCGTGCCGTCGGTGAACTCAAGGGTTATGGCATTGGCGATGGCGCGTTTTTCCGGGTCGTGGTAGTCAGCGGTAAATGCCGGATCTTCAAAGCAATTGATCTTCTCGCGCAGGGCGTCGATGCGTTTATCTTGCGCGACGTTGTCTTCGTAATCTGCTGCCGTTAAGCGCCCGAACAGCAGTGGGATCGCCACCATATACTGAATGCAGTGGTCGCGGTCAGCCGGGTTATTGAGCGGCCCTTTTTTGTCGATGATGCGAATACAGGCTTCGTGGGTGCGAATGGTCACTTTTTCGATATCTGCCGCCGTTTTGCCTGCTGCCTGCATCTGTTCATAGAGCGTCATCGCCGCTTCAACTGCCGTCTGGGAGTGGAACTCAGCCGGGAAGGAGATTTTGAACAGCACATTTTCCATGACGTAAGAACCGTACGGGCGCTGGAAGCGGAACGATTCACCTTTAAAGGAGACGTCGTAGAAGCCCCATACCGGCGCGGTCAGGGCTGACGGGTAACCCATTTCGCCCGTTTTCGCCATCAGTGCCAGACGTACCGCGCGGGAAGTGGCATCGCCCGCCGCCCAGGATTTACGCGTGCCGGTGTTCGGCGCATGGCGATAGGTGCGCAGCGACTGACCGTCCACCCACGCCAGCGAAACGGCGTTGAGGATTTCCTCGCGGGTCAGGCCGAGCATTTCGGCGACCACGGCGGTGGAAGCCACTTTCACTAACAGAACGTGGTCGAGGCCAACGCGGTTAAAGGAGTTTTCCAGCGCGATGCAGCCCTGAATTTCATGGGCTTTGATCATTCCGGTCAGCACCTGTTTCATGGTCAACGGCGCTTTGCCGCTGGCGACCGCGTTGCGTGAAAGCCAGTCTGCCGTTGCCAGAATGCCGCCGAGGTTGTCGGAAGGATGGCCCCACTCCGCCGCCAGCCAGGTATCGTTGAAATCGAGCCAGCGGATCATCGCGCCAATGTTAAATGCCGCCTGGACGGGGTCGAGCTGGAACTGAGTTCCGGGAACGCGCACGCCGTTAGGTACGACGGTGCTAGGAACAATTGGCCCCAGCAGTTTTTTACAGGCCGGGTATTCGAGAGCTTCAAGACCGCAGCCGAGGGTGTCGAGCAGGCAGTAATGGGCGGTGTCGTAGGCCACTCTGGAGCTGATTTCGTAGTTCATGACGTAATCGACGATATCAACGATTTCACGATCAAATTCCGGACGGATGTTGTTAATTTGAGCTGACATTGGGTACGTTTCCTTCTTGTTATTCGTAGAGGTTTACTGGCGCTTATCCAGCGCGACAAACGGTCGCTCTTCCGGTCCAACGTAATTGGCGGAAGGACGGATAATTTTGTTGTCCTGACGTTGTTCGATAATGTGCGCCGCCCAGCCGGTGACGCGGGCGATAACAAACAGTGGCGTGAACATCTCGGTGGGAACGCCCATCATGTTGTAGGAAACAGCGGAGAACCAGTCGAGATTGGGGAACATCTTTTTGCTCTCCCACATCACCGCTTCCAGACGATCGGCGATGTTGTACATCTTCAGCGAGCCGCCTTCCTGCGAGAGCTGCTTCGCCACACGTTTGATCACCTGATGACGCGGATCGGCGATGGTATAAACCGGATGCCCAAAACCAATCACCACTTCTTTGTTTTCAACCCGCTTGCGGATATCGGCTTCGGCTTCGTCCGGCGTTTCATAGCGTTGCTGGATCTCCAGCGACACTTCATTCGCCCCGCCGTGTTTCGGCCCGCGCAGTGCGCCAATCGCGCCGATAATGGCTGAATACATGTCAGAGCCGGTGCCCGCAATCACCCGGCTGGTAAAGGTGGAGGCGTTAAACTCGTGTTCGGCGTACAGCACCAGCGAAATATGCATCGCCTTTTCCCAGCTTTGCGACGGCTTTTCGCCGTGTAGCAAATGCAGGAAGTGACCGCCTATTGAGTCGTCATCGGTTTCCGGCTGGATGCGTTCGCCGTTGTGGCTGTAGTGATACCAGTAGAGAAGAATCGAGCTCAGCGACGCCAACAGTTTGTCGGCAATATCCCGCGCGCCAGAGACGGTATGCCCCTCTTTTTCTGGCAGCGTGCAGCCGAGCGCGGAAACGCCGGTGCGCATGACATCCATCGGATGCGACGCCGCTGGTAAGGCTTCCAGCACGGTACGCACGTTAGCCGGTAAACCGCGCAGGGCTTTCAGTTTTGTTTTGTAGGCGGCGAGTTCGTCACGGGTCGGCAGTTTGCCGTGGATCAGCAGATGCGCCACTTCTTCAAATTCGCAATGTTCCGCCAGGTCAAGAATATCGTAGCCGCGGTAATGCAGGTCATTGCCACTTTTACCCACGGTGCAGAGCGCCGTATTGCCCGCCGGAACGCCAGAAAGTGCCACAGATTTTTTCGGTTTAATGACATGGGTACTGTTTTGCAGGATCGTTGTGTCGCTCATGTTGTCCTCGTCATTGTTATCATTTGTAGGGTCGAGATTGTTGTCGGATGCGACGCGATGCGTCTTATCCGACCTACAGTTCAGTTCATCCCGTAGGCCTGATAAGCCGCGTCAGCGACGCATCAGGCATCGGTTGTCGGATGCGACGTCATGCGTTTTATCCGACCTACAGTTCAGTGCACCCCGTAGGCCTGATAAGTCGCGTCAGCGGCGCATCAGGCATCGGTTGTCGAATACAACCAAAGGGCGTTTTTTATTTCGCCTGGCTACGGGCAAACAGGTCGTCGAGCTTCTCTTCGTACTGGTAGTAGTTGATGCTTTCATACAGCTCGTTGCGGGTCTGCATGGTGTCGATGACGCTTTTCTGCGTGCCTTCCTGGCGCAGGACGTTGTAAACATGTTCAGCGGCGCGGTTCATTGCGCGGAAAGCAGAAAGGGGATACAGCGCCATTGCGACATGGGCGCTGCGTAATTCGTCGGTGGTAAACAGCGGTGTTGCGCCAAACTCGGTAATGTTGGCAAGGATTGGCACCTGCACCGCATCGGCAAACTGGCGGTACATGGCGAGTTCGGTAATTGCTTCCGGGAACAGCATTTCGGCACCCGCTTCAACATAGGCCTGCGCACGCTCGAGCGCCGCATCCAGCCCCTCTACCGCCAGCGCATCGGTGCGCGCCATGATCACAAAATCAGGATCGGTTTTCGCATCCACCGCCGCGCGGATCCGATCCACCATTTCTTCTTTTGAAACGATCGCTTTGTTCGGGCGATGACCGCAGCGTTTTGCTCCAACCTGATCTTCAATATGTAAGCCCGCCGCACCGGCTTTAATCATCGATTTCACGGTGCGGGCAACGTTAAAGGCCGAAGAGCCAAAACCGATATCCGCATCCACCAGCAGCGGCAGCGAGCAGACGTCGGTGATACGACGAATATCAGTCAGCACATCATCAAGAGTAGAAATACCGAGATCCGGCAACCCCAGCGAACCTGCCGCCACACCACCGCCGGAGAGATAAATCGCCTGATATCCGGCACGCTGCGCCAGCAGCGCATGGTTGGCGTTAATGGTGCCAACAATCTGCAATGGATTTTCTTTAGACAGTGCAGCGCGAAACGCTTTACCTGGAGAGTGTAGAGACATAGCCCATCCTTTGTTATCAACTTGTTATTTGCGTTGATAAACTCAAAGCAAGGGGTGTGCCACAATTACCTGGATGAAATTAAATGTTTTATTTCAATTTGTTAGAGAAAAAGTCATGAAGTAATCCGCAAATATGCGTTTCAGTTAACGTTTCAGGCAATGTTTCACTGCGTTTCATTGCAACAATTATGAAACAAGACTAAACCCAATATTCGGTTTCTTAACTTTGCGGTGCGCTATGGCACATCCACCACGGCTGAATGACGACAAACCGGTTATCTGGACGGTATCTGTAACGCGGCTGTTCGAGCTATTTCGCGATATCAGCCTCGAGTTTGATCACCTGGCAAACATTACTCCTATCCAGCTTGGCTTTGAAAAAGCAGTGACCTACATCCGCAAAAAACTGGCCAGCGAACGCTGCGACGCCATCATTGCCGCTGGCTCTAACGGCGCGTACCTGAAAAGCCGCCTGTCGGTACCGGTAATTCTGATAAAACCGAGTGGCTACGATGTGTTACAGGCGCTGGCAAAAGCCGGAAAACTCACCTCTTCTATCGGCGTTGTCACCTATCAGGAAACCATTCCGGCACTGGTAGCGTTTCAAAAAACCTTTAATTTGCGCCTCGACCAACGTAGCTACATTACCGAAGAAGACGCACGTGGGCAGATTAACGAGCTAAAAGCCAACGGCACCGAAGCGGTGGTCGGCGCAGGGCTGATTACCGATCTGGCAGAAGAGGCCGGGATGACCGGAATTTTTATCTATTCTGCCGCCACCGTGCGCCAGGCATTTAGCGATGCGCTGGATATGACGCGCATGTCGTTACGCCATAACACTCACGATGCCACCCGCAACGCCCTGCGTACTCGTTACGTGCTGGGCGATATGCTCGGTCAATCACCACAGATGGAACAGGTGCGGCAGACTATTTTGCTGTATGCCCGTTCCAGTGCGGCGGTGTTGATTGAAGGGGAAACGGGGACGGGCAAAGAACTGGCGGCCCAGGCGATTCATCGGGAATATTTTGCCCGCCACGATGCGCGACAGGGCAAAAAGTCGCATCCTTTTGTTGCCGTCAACTGCGGGGCGATTGCTGAATCTCTACTGGAAGCGGAGCTGTTTGGCTATGAGGAAGGAGCGTTTACCGGCTCGCGACGCGGAGGCCGCGCCGGGCTGTTCGAAATTGCCCACGGCGGTACGCTGTTTCTGGACGAGATTGGTGAAATGCCGCTGCCGTTGCAGACCCGGCTACTGCGGGTGCTGGAAGAAAAAGAGGTCACCCGCGTCGGCGGGCATCAGCCTGTTCCGGTGGATGTGCGGGTTATTAGCGCCACTCACTGCAATCTCGAAGAGGATATGCAGCAAGGGCGTTTTCGCCGTGATCTGTTTTATCGACTGAGTATTTTGCGTCTGCAATTGCCGCCGCTACGCGAGCGAGTGGCGGATATTCTGCCGCTGGCGGAAAGCTTTTTGAAAGTGTCACTGGCGGCACTTACTGCGCCGTTTTCTTCCGCGTTACGTCAGGGATTACAGGCAAGTGAAACTGTGCTGTTGCGCTACAACTGGCCGGGAAATATTCGTGAACTGCGCAATATGATGGAACGACTGGCGCTATTTTTAAGTGTGGAACCGACGCCGGATTTAACGCCGCAATTTTTGCAGTTGCTACTGCCGGAACTGGCGCGCGAGTCGGCGGAAACTCCCGGTCCATGCTTACTGACGCCACAACAGGCACTGGAGAAATTTAATGGCGATAAAACAGCCGCGGCGAATTATTTAGGTATCAGCCGAACGACATTCTGGCGGCGGCTGAAAAACTGAAATGCCGAATCCAGCGCGAACGCCTTATCCGGCATAAATTTCAATAGATGATCACCGATAAACTTACGCATCGGGCATGTTTACATGGGGTGCAGAATTATTTCTTCTTATAAATATTTGCCGTGCCGTGGATCTTATTGTCAGTTTGACCAGAGGTCAGCACCAACACATCTGCCCCTTTTTCATCCGCTTTTTTGATCAGATCTTCTTTCGCATCTGCAGTCGACATTTCATTACTGGTTGAAATATCACCTATTTTTTCATATTGCGATGCAACTTTTTCAAATTCCGCTTTGGTCATTAATTCTGCGGCATAAACGTTGGTAACGGCAAACGCTAACGCACCGATTAACATTTTAGAGATTATTTTCATATTACGGCTCCAGAGTTGTTATCAAACTATCACCCACCCATATTATTGGGTTGATTAATAATTAGTTCAGTCAAGGCATAAACGCCAGTAACCGGAAATAAGACACTTTGTGATCTCTCTCGCATCCGATTACTTTTTGTAGAAATATGATGAAGTTACTTCACTTATTTATGGATGAAATCACATGGATCCCTTGCACGCCGTTTACCTGACAGTAGGACTGTTCGTGATGACTTTTTTTAATCCGGGAGCCAATCTTTTTGTGGTGGTACAAACCAGCCTGGCTTCCGGTCGACGCGCAGGAGTGCTGACCGGGTTGGGCGTGGCACTGGGCGATGCGTTTTATTCCGGGTTGGGTTTGTATGGTCTTGCGACACTCATTACGCAGTGTGAGGAGATTTTTTCGCTTATCAGAATCGTAGGCGGCGCTTATCTATTATGGTTTGCGTGGTGCAGCATGCGCCGCCAGTCAACACCGCAAATAAGCACACTACAACAACCGATTAGCGCCCCCTGGTATGTCTTTTTTCGCCGTGGATTAATTACAGATCTCTCTAATCCACAGACCGTTTTATTTTTTATCAGTATTTTCTCAGTAACGTTAAATGCTGAAACACCAACTTGGGCACGTTTAATGGCCTGGGCGGGAATTGTGTTCGCATCAATTATCTGGCGAGTCTTTCTTAGTCAGGCGTTTTCTTTGCCCGCTGTGCGTCGTGCTTATGGGCGTATGCAACGCGTTGCCAGTCGGGTTATTGGTGCAATTATTGGTGTATTCGCGCTACGCCTGATTTACGAAGGAGTAACGCAGCGGTGAGCAGATAATTTACTCTCTACGTAATCAACCTGATTTGCCGAATCCCGCTCATCGGCGATGATATCCCCCGTAATGCGTGGTCCTTATTTCCGATAAGTTTACTTGAGTCTTTAGCTTCCCATTTCAGCCCACTCTCCCCTGTGTGGGCTTTTTTCATTTGTCTGCTTCAGTGAGTAGCTGGCAATGCTCCATCCACTCTGCAAGGATGATAATAAGAGGATCTGATTCAGAAGAGTTTTGAAAAATTGGACCGCCATCGAGGCCTCGAACCCCGTACCATACAACAATCCTGGTTGTCGTCTGCTCTTCCTGATGAGCTAATGGCGGTTTGTGATATGAGCCTTACAGCATATTGTCTGTCAGGCTTGAGTGCGATGCGTAAGATACAGAAAAGACCCCACACAAACATGATGGAATTATGATTTTTTTCATATGAATGTCAACCAACACATTCATAAAACACTCGCACAAGTTCACTTTTTAAGCAACATGACGCCGATCACAACAAAATATCGGCGAAAAAGGAGGGTAAATGCCATTTGACGTAGAGATAAGCAGATGAAATGATTACCCGTTTTGCGATTCACTCTCTGATGGAATAACAAATTGGAGATGGAAAAGTTTCTAAACTAAAGAGTGTAGCGTATTTTAACGTGCTTATTTACAGGATAATATTTGTCACCTAATTCCTGCACTCTATTAGATACCCATTGATTTAATCGTGCATCATCTCTGTATGTTTTCACGTTCAGAACGGAGAGCAATAACATCACTAGCGATTCAGGAAAAACAGGGTAAATATTTTTTAAGTGCAATAATAATTCATACGCAAGCGCCTGCTTAATAGGTGCGTCTGCATCCGGAATGCGCGACATTTCGCGAAGCCATTTTTCTACATGCTCACATTCTTTCCCTTCACGGAAAAGTCTCAACAAAGGCATATGGTGCTCAAGAAGAATGCATTTGCAATCTGTTCGTACTGAATCGATAAACTGCACTAATTTCTTAAGTCCGGTGAAGCGTCCGGCATGGATATTCTCTTTAATATCAAGAAACACGTCATCCTGATCATATACCCAAACGGTCCCTTTTTGATTTTCAAGTATCCGAAAAACAAACTTAATCGGGTAATCAGGGTAATCCACCCAGTCATAAACTCCAGGGAAATCATTAAACTGCACATTTATGGTAAGCGCATTGTCGGCTGCCCACTCGCAATCTCGTACGGCAGCCATGAGATAAATGAGTTTATCATCATCGACTAAATCATCACGACAATCATAAGGATAATCATAGTATTGTTTAATCAAAACCTTGAATATATCGACACAAGAAACCAGTGTACTTCTGATATCTTCAGGTAACTGATTGTTTTTAAACGTATTGTGTACGCTTTGTTTCGTATATAGCAACAAATTATTGTGCGGCGCTTTTAATGGTATCATTGCGATCTCTCTTAAATAAAAATAAACATCGCAGATAATAAAGCCCTGATTAAACCAGGCACTATCAGAAATCGCTCATAACTAATATATGCAGCATTGTGTACTGGAAGGAATTAATTTAACAATTTGAATTTACGTTATAGATTTTACTGCTACTTTGATAGTATTTCGCCCTTCTTAACTAAAAAGTTAAGTGGAGGGCGAAATTAATATGTTAAATCATAGAGCATTTATTAATTTTTTCAGTCTGTTAGTGTGCGATTATCGATAACAAAACGATATTTCACATCTCCTCGCAGCATTCGCTCATAGGCTTCATTAATTTGATCGGCCCGAATCATCTCTATATCAGCCACGATGCCATGTTCGGCGCAAAAATCGAGCATCTCCTGAGTTTCTGGAATTCCGCCAATCATAGAACCGGCTATCGCACGGCGTTTCATGATCAGGTTGAAAACTTCCGGCGATTTATGCGGTGTCGCAGGAGCGCCAACCAGGGTCATGGTGCCATCGCGCTTCAGCAAGGTGGTAAAATCGTCGAGATTATGTGGCGCAGCTACGGTATTCAAAATGAAATCGAAACTCTTCACATGAGCCGCCATCTCATCGGCATTGCGCGAGTTAACAACTTCATCGGCCCCCAGGGCTTTTGCCGCTTCGCGTTTTGACTCAGACGTGGTAAATGCCACCACATGTGCCCCCATCGCGTGGGCCAGCTTAATCCCCATATGTCCCAGACCGCCGATGCCAACCACGCCCACTTTTTTACCCGGCCCGGCCTGCCAGTGACGTAGCGGCGAGTATGTGGTGATCCCTGCACACAACAAAGGAGCCACCGCCGCCAGCTGCTCTTGCGGGTGACGAATACGCAGAACATATCGCTCATGAACGACGATCTGTTGTGAGTAGCCGCCCAGCGTATGGCCCGGTTCATCCGGCGTCGGCGAGTTATAGGTGCCGGTCATGTGATCACAGTAGTTTTCCAGCCCATCTTCACACTCTTCGCAATGTTTACAGCTGTCGACAATGCAGCCGACACCGACCAAATCGCCCGGTGCATGTTTTTTTACCTGATCACCAACGGCTACCACGCGCCCCACAATTTCATGACCCGGCACGCAGGGGTAAACCGTCCCCGCCCACTCGGAACGCACCTGGTGAATATCGGAATGGCACACGCCACAGTAAGCGATTTCAATTTTGACATCATGCGGTCCCGGTTCACGCCGGGTAATATCCATCGGTTCCAGCGGTTGTTTAGCGGAATATGCACCAACAGCTTTGATCTTCATTGTGTTTACTCCTGATTAGCTATGTGTATTTGGCGATGCCTGATATGTCATCGCGGCAAAACGCGTCCATTGAATATAGCCAATATTTAAACCACCCGATCCAGCCCCAACATGCCGCGAGCCTGAATGAAACAGAGCAGCAACGTTCCCCATAAGGCCATCGTCAGGTAGGGGCTTATCCCGAGAATATTGAAGCCGCTTTCAATAATTTGCAGAAGAAACAGCGCCAGCACCATACCAATTATCCGCCCGCTGCCGCCGTCCGGATTAACCCCGCCGAGTACTGCCGCGAGGATTGACACCAGCAAGTACGATTCGCCATAAGAGGCCTTAGCCGAGTTGAGTTTCGACATCATCAAAAATGCCGCTACCGCACAAAGCAAGGCGGAAATGACATACACCCATATCAGCACCCGACGAGTGTTAATACCGGAGTAAAGTGTTGCTCGTTCGTTAGAACCAATCAGATAAATGGATTTACCGAGCGGCGTTTTCTCCAGCAATATCCACAGCCCCAGCGCCACTGCGGTAAACAACCACATCGGTAGCGGAATACCGAACCACTGTGCATGATTCAACCACAGCACCCATGAGGGATAATTGGCAATGGCGCTACCGCCTGTCACCAGAATATTTACCCCCTTGAGCAACGTCATCATCCCAAGCGTTGCAAGAATTGGCGACACTCGAATACCAGCAATCAATACGCCGTTACATAAACCGATTATCACCGCCGCGCCAGCGCCCGCCAGCAGCGTAGCGACAACCGTAGCAATACCCGGTGGATACTGAGTCGCCACCCACGCCATCACCAGTGAACAGGCGTTAGCAGTGGCAATAATTGACAAGTTAATGCCACCGCAAAGCATGGTCACCGCCATAGCCAACGCCAGAATGCCCAGCACGGGCATTTGCGAAGCGACGGACTGGAAATTACTTATCGACCAGAAAATCTCCGGCATAGTAATGCTGAAGGCGGCAACAGTTAGCACCAGCAGGCCGATCAAGTAAAACTCAACGTTATTACGCCACGATTTTTTCATAGCAGACTCCGGTTCTGATGCTGACTCCACGCCGTGGCGCTAATGCTGGCAACGATGATGATGCCTGTTATCAATGTTTGCCAGTAAGACGAGACTCCCAATAAATTTAGCCCGTTTTGCATCACTGCCAACAACACCACGCCGAGCAAAGTACCGGTTAACGTGCCGCGCCCGCCGAGCAAACTAGTGCCGCCAAGCACCACCGCAGCCAGTACTGTCAGCTCATAACCCAGAAGAGAATCGGGGGCGACAGTCATCACCGTCCACGACTGCACTACACCCGCAGCACCAGACATCAATCCCATATAGCCGTAAACGAAAAGTTGCAGTTTCAGCACGCTAAAGCCGATGCGACTGGCTGATTCACGGTTCCCACCAAGGGCATAGATTTTGCGCCCCACACTGGTGAAATTCATGATAAATGCTGTTAGCAGCACCACCGTAATCATGGCGATCAGCGGCAGACCAAGGCCATAGTCATAGCCGTCAGCATCGGTGTACTTGAACAACATTACCCCCTGCTCAAACCACGGCGGAAAGTCGTACAGCCACACACCTTTACTCAACCATAACAGCAGGCCATAGAAAATATTCAGCGTCGAAATGGTGATGATGATAGAAGGCACCCGTAGGCGATTAACCAGTAAGGCGTTTATTAAGCCAAGTAAAATGCCGATGCCGCCCGCCAGGGCAAACGCGACAGCAAAGTTGCCACCCATTTTTTGTAGCAACAGCACCATGCCGTATTGCGCAATGATGGTCATTGCTGGAAACGAAATATCAATTCCACCGGAAATTAACACCACAAACAAACCACAGGCGAGAATAGTCAACATGGCATAGTTATTGGCGAGATCGTACAAATTACCGAATGTCAGAAACTCGTCGCTGCGCCAGGCAAGGCCGACAAACAGCCCCACAATCAGTAATGCCAGCCAGAATTCATGACGTTTTTTCAGTTCAGCCATTTACCACCTCCGCAATCCTGGCCTGAGAACTGCTGTCAGGCAGGAAGCTATGGGTGATCTGACCTTTTTGCATTACCAAAATCCGGTGGCTTTGATACCACGCTTCTTCAATTTCATCGCAGATCATCAATACCGCAATGCCATGAGCCGCCAGATCGCTGATAATGCCGTATATTCCTGCTTTGTTGGCGATATCAACACCGACAGTCGGGCTATCGAGAATCAACAGTCGTGGCCCAATCGCCAGCCATTTGGCGATCGATACTCGCTGCGCGTTACCCCCGGAAAGCGTATTCACCGGGAGATGTGGGTCAGAGACTTTGATGGTCAATGCCTTAATTAGCCTGTCCACCAGGTCACGCACTTTAGCTTCACTCAGAAAGCCGAAGCGATCTTTTACCTTGTGAAAAACAGTGCTAATGATGTTGTCTTCAATAGATTGCGCCATCACCAAACCGCGCGACATGCGATCTTCCGAAACATAACCAATACCGTGGCGGATGGCGTCCTGGTTACTATGCAGTGTAACCGGCTGACCGTTGATGAGGATCTCACCAGCATCCGGTCGGGTCATACCAAACAGACTCAGACATAATTCCGTGCGCCCCGCACCAAGCAGGCCAACAATCGACACCACTTCGCCCGCTTCCACCCGCAAGTTAATATTTTGATATTCCCCATGACGACTTAAATTACGCACCTCCAGCACCGGGGTGCTGGATTTTCCCTGCCACAACTCTCGCACCTGATATTCAAACTCCTGGCCGGTCATCAGGAAACCGAGTTGTTTTGTGGTCATCTCTGCAGCTGGAAAGGTCCCGACCAGCTCACCATCTTTCAACACTGAAATACGGTCGGAAACTTCCATCACCTCTTCCAGACGATGACTGACGAAGACCACGCAAATCCCGCGTTCCCGCAATTGATGCACCACCTGTAATAACCCTTGCACTTCCTGATGGGTCAGCGAAGCGGTTGGTTCATCCATCACGATCAACCGTGCGTCCTGCGCCAGTGCACGGCAAATTGCCACCAGCTGACAGCGGGCAATTGAAAGCTCAGAAACGAGCGTATCCAGTGGCAATGTGACGTTAATACTGGTCATTGCCGCCTGCGCCACCTCACGCAGACGACGTCGGTTAACAAACAGACCGTGGTGATAGTGATTCACGGCGATATTCTCCCAGACACTCAGGTTAGGAAATAAAGAGAGGTCCTGATAAATCACCTGAATCCCCTGCGCCACCGAAGCGGCGGGTGTCAGCTTTGACCAGTTTTTCCCACCAAGCGTAATTTCCGCCCCCTCATCCGGGCGATAAACACCGGACATAATTTTAATCAACGTCGATTTACCACAGCCGTTTTGCCCGGCAAGGCAGTGCACCTCACCCGACATAAAGTCGAGAGAAACATCGCGCAGCGCTCGCGTGGCATGAAACGTTTTGTTGATATGACGAAGGGAAAGGAAGGTTTCCATAGCATCCCCTGGCAATAAGAATCGGGGCTTTCGCCCCGAAGAAATGGATTAATAAAGTGAGTCAATATTGTCTTTGTTGACCAGTAATACCTTATGGAAACGGATAATTCGCTTATCCATATCTACGTCGGCCTTACCGAGATTCTCCATTTCTAATCCAGGTTTGATCTCTTCACCCTTCAGCAACGTGCTGGCAACTGCCGCGAGTGCGTAACCTGCAGAGGCCGGATCGTAAGTAATCCCTTCGGTGATATCACCACTTTTAATCAGTGATGCCGCCTGTGAAGGGATCATCATGCCATAGACTGCGACTTTATTTTTCGCCCGTTTCTCTTTCACCGCACGTCCCGCGCCAATCGGACCGTTTGAACCAAAGGAGACAACCGCTTTCAAGTCAGGATAGGTTTTCATCAGGTCCAGTGTGGTACGACGTGAGTCATCCACACTCTCGGCAACCGGCATGCGGCGGGTAACTTCATGCATATCCGGGTAATGCTCTTTCTGGTATTTCACCAGCAAGTCAGCCCATAAGTTATGCTGCGGCACGGTCAAACTACCCACGTAAATCACATAGCCGCCCTTGCCACCCATGCGTTTCGCCATATGTTCAACATATTCAGCGGCAAATTTTTCGTTATCAATGATTTCGATATCCCAGTTAGCACTTGGCTGACCGGGGGATTCGTTGGTCAGAACCACAATTCCGGCATCTCGCGCTTTTTTGAATACCGGTTCCAGCACGTTGGCATCGTTTGGCACGATAGTAATTGCGTTAACCTTACGGGCGATTAAATCCTCAATGATTTTAACCTGTTGCGGAGCATCAGTACTTGAAGGCCCCACCTGTGACGCATTAACACCAAAGGCTTTACCCGCCTCGACCACACCTTCGCCCATGCGATTAAACCACGGCATACCATCGACTTTAGAGATATTCACCACGACTTTTTCCGCGGCCTGGAGCGGCGCAGAAATTAGCGCAGCGCCTAATAACAGCGAAGACACCATATTGATAACAAAACGTTTATTCATCATTTCAGCCTCATTGCAGGGTAGTCAGGAAGTGTTCGCCCAAATTAGCGCGCTGGAGAGAATAAGAATTTTCGAATATTTTTATGCAGAATAAACAGCCCTATTTCAGGCAGCTATTAAAAATTTGGTTATAAATATGGACAAAACGGGCAGTAACAATAAGTGTGACAATCATCACGTAAAAAATAGCAAAATAAACAAAATTAGCGATACTTTATGTTTGTGAGCTTATTTCGCGTAGAAAAATAGTTATCTACACAATGTCAATAAGGGCATATTCTTCAAAGATAACATCCATTTCGGGTGAATAGCATCCTTCTGCCTGGAAAAAACGACGGTGTTCATTGCGCCAATATTCAAGACTGAGGTCACCTTCACCTTCCTTACGGGCAAGCTCCGCGGTGACATCAGAAAAGCGCAGTAAATGCAGGCCAATAACTCTGATAACACATACAGGCTCACCACGGCTATTTTCTACAATCTTATACTCACCAATCATCGGAAATGCGTTGTCTTCAATACATCCCGCCAGCGAACCACAGGAAGCTGTTTTAACACCAGTCGCAATCAACGTTGCGAGGTAATCGGCCAACGCTGCTGAATCGCCAAAACTACAAAAGGAAGCATGGGGATATTTTTGTGAGATTTTTTCTTTTATGGTCATGAGAATATTTTCGCGATTACGGAAAAAAATCACATCTTAATTACTGTTGATAACCATCAGCAAGAGGATCATTGGTTTTTCTATGTTTAATCTTTTTATCCGAAGCAGGTCACATTTATGGCTTGATAAATACCTTTGTTAAAACTCACTTTTGTGTATTTCTCTCAAATAATCCCCTGGAAATTATGCCGGGAGATTATAAAGTTCAGGATCATTCATTAACAAACCATTCCCGCCCCACTCCCTGGGGCTTAAATCTCTTACTATTCACCGTTGCAGGCGTTTCAAATTCGTATCAACCTGCCACACTCCCCCACACCAGTTGCCCTTTATGGAACGTTGCGGTTCTCGGCGAGATACGCGCCACCGCCTCGGCGGAACAGGAGGCGTCCACCAGCACAAAGCTGGCGTCATCCTGCGCTTTGGGCCAGACGCGCTCGCCTTTTTCGTTGAGCGGCAATACATCGCCAGTGGCTAAAAACAGCGAACGGGAGAGGTTCTGTTCGTTAGGGCGAATATAGAGCTGCGCGTACAGATTGGCTTTTTCCAGCATGTCGCCCAGGCCGTAAGGCGACCAGTGGTCAATAACGCTGTCAGTGCCAGTCATGACTTTTACGCCTTTGTCGTGCAGTTGTCTAAGCGGCATATGCAGCGTGCCAATCGGTACCGTCGAGGCAATAGAAATTTGCTGCGCCGCCATCCGGTGCGCCAGTTCATCTACCTGTTGCTCATTGAGCGTTGCCAGCGCAAAGGCGTGGCTGATGGTCAGTTTGCCCTTCAGTTGCGGCGTTTTCTCCACCGTTTCAACCATATAATTGATGGCCGCCACGCCTGCCGGAGTGGTTTCATGCAGATGAATATCGACGCCTTTGTCGTAGTCCAGCGCAATCTGGAACATGGTGTCGAGGGATTTTTCCATCGCGCCATCGACACTGGTTGGGTCCAGCCCGCCAACGTAATGCGCGCCTGCCTGCATTGCTTCACGCATCAAGGGTTCCGATTTCGACAGCAGCAAACCGTGCTGCGGGAAGGCGACAATTTCACACTCGAAGCCCGCCTGACGTCGCGCCAGCACCGCCTGCAAATTTTGCAGATTTTTCAGGCCGGAAACCGGTTCGATATTGCAGTGACTGCGGGCAATGGTGGTGCCTTTCGACTGCAATAGTTCGATCAGTTTTTCCGCCCGCTCCTGCGTGTACGGTTGTAACTCCGGCAGCATTTTCTGCTCGAGTTTGATCATGTCCTGGATGGTGGTGCCTGCCGGGCGATTGAGCGAGCGCCAAGGCCCGCCGTAAAAGGTTTTGTCGAGATGAATATGCATGTCGCGGGTGGTGGGCAGCATCAGCTTACCGCCAGCGTCATAGTGCGGCAGCGTGGCGTCCGGATGCTGCTTGTTCTCATGTAGCGCAACAATTTTACCGTCCTGAATCTCCACGGTCTGGCGCGCCGTGCGGGTCTGCACCGCCATGCCATTTTCATAGTCAAAACCGGTTTCCAGCAGCACGTTATCGAGATAGTAATGCGGGTCAGTGATTTTCATGGTGTTATTCGCGTCGCAGTGGGTGGTGCCAGAGACTGCCGCATGGGCGAGCGGCACAGAAGTACCAAACAGCGCGGCGGCGGTGACCATCTTACCGCTCTGGCTCAAAAACTCACGACGGCTATTGTTTTCTTTCATCTTACGTCCTTACGTTTTAATAATATGGGTGCCCGTTTCACCGCGCAGCGCCGCTGGCAGGCATTCCGGCGTGGTGATAATCACTTCTTTGCCGCCCTGTTCCAGGAACATCAGGCTGGCGATGATTTTTGGCAACATGCTGCCAGGCGGGAAATGCCCTTCCTGCATATAGCGGGTCATGGTGGCAATATCTACGCGATCCAGCGCCTGCTGCTGCGGTTTGCCAAAATGAATACAGACTTTTTCGACACCAGTGGTGATCACCAGAATGTCGGCGTGAATTTCGCGGGCCAGCAGCGCGGTGGAGAGATCTTTGTCGATAACCGCGTCCACGCTTTGGTAATCTCCCGCGTCACTGCGCACCACCGGAATTCCGCCACCGCCCGCGCCAATTACCACAAAGCCTTGTTGGATCAGCGCCTTAATGGCAGGTGCTTCGACAATACGTTTCGGTTCCGGCGAGGCGACCACGCGGCGATAGCCGCGTCCGGCATCTTCAACAAAACGCCAGTCAGGGTTTGCCTTTTGTAATTCGTTACGCTGGCTTTCACTGAAGAATGCGCCAATGGGCTTGGTGGGGTGAGCAAATCCCGGATCGTTTTTATCCACTTCCACCTGAGTCACCACGGTGACGGCTTTTTTCTCGCCGTGGCGCGCCAGCCGATTGTTCAGCGCCTGTTGGATCAAGTAGCCAATGCCGCCTTGCGTATCTGCCACACAGTTCGCCAGCGGCGTTAAGGGCAGCCCTTCGCGCTCGTGGGCAATCTCCGCACGGCGTAGATCCAGCCCAACCTGCGGCCCGTTGCCGTGGGTCAGCACAATGTCGTAATCGGAAGCCAGCATTTCCAGCACCGTATCGGCCACGGCTTTCACCGCCTCCGCCTGATGCTCAATCGACTGGCTGGCGTTATCTTTGATAATGCTGTTGCCACCAATGGCAACGACCACAAGTTCTTTCATGTTGTTATGTCCGCTACAGAGGGTGATGGGGTTATGACCAACGCCAAATTGCCTGATGCGCTACGCTTATCAGGCCTACAGATTCTTGAGCCATTCGTAGACCGGATAAGGCGTTCACGCCGCAACCGGCAATGGTGACAAATGCCTGATGCGCTA